>NZ_DAHXOI010000010.1:0-97689 GCF_027364955.1 Ferrimicrobium sp. | reverse complement strand
TGGCGATTTGTGGAATGTTTATGGCGAACCGTACTATACTGATAGTATGAAACTTTCGGAATACGCCGCTAAGAATGGGATCAAGTACAGAGCGGCCTGGAATAGATTTAAAGCCGGCAAGTTAGAAGGGGCGTATATTGACGACTCTGGTCACGTTGTAGTGCCAGACCCACAACACGCTCTAGTACGCAAGGCGGCTGTATATGCGCGGGTATCTACGCACAAACAGAAGGATGACCTCGAGCGCCAAGCGCAACGGACGACCGCATTCGCTAATGCAGCAGGGTTGTCGGTGGTGTCGGTAGTCAAGGAGATCGCATCAGGTGTAAACGACAACCGTCCGAAGTTGACTGCCTTGTTGAAGGACGACTCATGGGGGACACTGGTGGTCGAGCACAAGGATCGTCTGTCAAGGGTGGGGTTCGGCTGGTTCGAGGTTCTACTGGGGTTGCAGGGGCGTCAAATTGTGGTCGCTGACGCTGCTACTGAAGAAAAAGCCGATCTAATGGAGGACTTCGTATCCATCATTTACAGTTTTGCTGCACGTCTTTATGGACTACGGTCTGCTAGACGTCGCACCGACGATGTGATTTCCGCTCTTGAGATTGACCCCGCTCTTGGTGAGCGGCTAATGACTGGTTAAGCTGACGATGATTACGACTCACCGACACGTCACTGCCGCTAACGCTGGCAAGGTTGATACGCTCATAGCCCTGTTCCCCGCATTCCGACGTGCGCTGGGTGGACTAGGGTCGATGACCCGTCGGGAGGTGCTATCGGGGCAACAACTGTCATCATGGCGAGTGATGTCGGGTGATTCCATCACGTTTGACCACCGCCTATCGGCGCGGCAGATGAAGTCAGCTCAGAATATGGTTCATGCCAGCGTCTCTGGATGGCAAGCAAGTCTCGTAGATGAGGTACGCAAGGCTATAACTGGCTCTCAACTTCCGGAGCACCGCAAGACCGTGCTCTATAGGGTGAATGCCCGCCGCGCGTGGTGGGCGAGAGAGTTAGAACTCCCCTGGAAGCGGAGTGATGAAACCGGCGAGTTGGTGCCATGCACATCCAAGGAAGCGGCTAACGACCCTAGCGCCGTACTACTGTCTGTGGCGGACGAAGACATGAAGCTGATACGCCATATTGCAAAGCATGCCCAGCGTTTTCATCGCTACCCTGACCTGCGCAAAGTCGATACTCTGGTGCTAGATTCGATTGTGGCTCACCCAAGTGAGACAGAAAGCGCGTCCCAGTCCGGTGTTGTTGGTTGGTGGGTGCAAGTCGCCACACTTACCAAAGGCAAGCCGGTACGTATCCCGCTAACTCGCAACACTTATTTTGACCGTCAACGCGACAAAGCTATTGCTGCCGGAGGTAAGGTGTGTGGTGCTATTCAATTGCACCTCGTAAGGAACGAGCACCATCATCCGGTAGGTGTGGGCATCTCATTGATGCTGGACACCCCGGATGCGCGACCCCGCACCAGTGGTGTTGACATTGGTGTCGATTTTGGTTTCAGCTCTGCTCTATTCGCCACATCTCAAGGTCAGTTGCTCGGACGGGCGATGCTGGTTAAGTTAAGAGAACTTGACTCAATCCTTGAGCCGTATACCACTGATCTACAAAGACGTGGTATCAGGTTGAAGACCGATCTGGACTTGCTCACCAAATGGGACACTGAACTCCGCTTACCTATGCAGCCTGTAGCGTAGCGGCTTGTTCGAACTGAATCGGCGATAAATAGTCGATGCTCGAGTGCCTACGCTTCCGGTTGTACCACTGAATCCAATCAAAGATTGCGGTTCTTGCCTCCTCTCGTGTGCTAAAGTCGGTTCGGTAGACGAGCTCTTTTTTGAGTGACGCCCACAAAGATTCCGCCATAGCGTTGTCAAAACTTTAACCGGCTAATGGATACATTAGGGAGTTCTCCGCTACGCTTCCGAACCCGGTTAATGCCTCTTAACCTGCTAATCAAGGCGCTCCGTCTCAGTTTTGAAGTGCCTCACGATTAGCCGGTTAAGAGGCAATCCCCGACCGTTCCCATCGATTGGGGCATGCCAGCAAGCCTCAACATCTCCCTGAAGTCGTCACTGGTGTATTGGGACCCGTGGTCCGAGTGGAAAATAGTCGTCGGTAACATCGCCCTGCCCCGAACGGCTTTTGCCTGGTTAAGGGCATCAATGAACACTGGGGTATCCATCGTATCGCTCATCTTGTAACCAAGAATCCTCCTCGAACACGCATCCATAACGGTGACCAGATAGAGCCAGCCCTCCTTGGTTCCGATGTAGGTCAGGTCGCTCACCCAGAGCTTGTCAATCGCGTCAACAGAGAAGTTTCTCTTCACGAGATCATCGCTCTTTCTGGCATGACGATCAGGCCTTGTCGTGATGGTCTTGGCTCGTCCACAGGCTCCCTGGATGCCCAGTTCATCCATGAGACGGCCGACGGTAGCCACCGAGACCTCGATTCCACGACTCCAGAGCTCGCGTGTGAGCCTCGGAGCCCCATAGATGCTCCGATTGGCTTCAAAGGCCTCTAGAACGTGCTTCTTGAGCGTTTCACGGGCCTTACACGCCGTCTCGTAGACTCCTCGCCCCTCGGTGTTCCAGCGGTAGTAGCCAGAGCGTGAGACCTTACACACGTGACAGAGCACTGAGATTGGAAATTCGGCCTTCTGGGCATCGATGAACTGATAGATCAGTTCCCGCCGGTCTCCTTGACCCAGAAGGCCGAAAATCGTTTTAAGATTTCCTTCTCCATTCTGAGCTGCTCATTCTCCTTGCGAAGCCTACGGTTCTCTGCGGCAAGATCCGGGGTTACCCCCGCATCCCGCGCCTCCTTGCGGGCTTTGTCCACCCAGTTCGACAGCGTGGCCTTTGAGATGCCAAGGTCCTCGGCCACCTGCCTCACGGTCAGGTTTCCACTCTCAACGAGTCTAACTGCGTCTTTTTTGAATTCGTCGTCAAATTGTCGACGAGTCTTCTCATTCCTAGTTTTCTGATCTTCCGTTTCTCCCATACCTATATTCTCCTTGTTTTAAGGGAGAACCGTGTCCCGTATCGTGAGTAGTTTCACGGGCTTCATGCGCCGTCTTAGTGGCATCCAATGGTACTGGAGTGGCAAACCCAATGCGATCCACCTGAAGTGCCAGAGGGTCAGACGGAGGCGAGACAAACGCTCATAATCAAAGGTTTCACGTGTGGGGAGCCACGTCATTACAAAGGTCGCAGGGTTGAAAGGGGTACACGTTCCGCTGACACCATAGCCGATTTGGTGGCCTTGTTGGGTTTTTCTGCAAGTCCACAAGGTTAAAACATGTCCTGAACTGGTGGGCCCGGTGGGATTCGAACCCACGACCAAGGGATTATGAGGTGTTCACAAAGTGTCCGAGCTGGTAGTCATAGTGTCCGAGTACGTCTCATGCTTGCAGCTCATCAAGGCGTTTCGGCAAGGGCGGCGAGACAGCCTCGGACCGGGTGGGACGTTCTCGGACACAACTGTTGGGTGAAAAGTTGGGTGCAGTTCAGGAACCACTTCCTCTATCGCAACTAACCCTTCCAACCCAAGCATACGAAGAGGTATGGTGATGCACAGCTATGGCCGTGACTCGCAAACGAAGTGGACCGGGTACGAGGTGCCTTCCACAACCCGGTTATTTCCCGAAGAACGACAGCGCAAATGCCAAGAAAGATGCAGGTACCGCCCACACAGCGTCTCCCACTGTTACCTCGAGAATGTCCCGAGTCGCCAAGATTCCGGTGCCGATAGCCGAATTCCGCAAACCGAGGGCCTCCTGTCTCCACGAATCTGAGACGTACTTTCCCTCAATCGGTGTCATGCGTGTCCCCGAGTCCGCACACTTACCTACGAAATCAACCTCGCTGTTAGCGTTGCGATAATGAGTGATCCAGTCCCCGGAACGAACTGAACCAGGGCGCACTCTCTCATTCCACTGCAGTAGGGCAACGCCAAGCTGCTGCTCGTTCAAGCGCGTGACGTCGACTTGGCTTCGACCGTTAACGAGCTCTGGCAGTTTAGCAACCAGCGGATCAAGAAAGTAAAACTTTCCCTGCTTGCGGAGATCTGCGTTACCCCTGTTATCAGCTCTCGGGTTTCGCCAGATGAGAAATGCACCTGCGAGAGCATCGATACGCTTCATCAGAGTCTCTCGAGCCACCCCAACCTCTTCGGCGAAGCCACTTATGGAAGTGGGACTCGACAATCGGACCCCGATACCGTTGATCACCGCACCTAGGATGACCTCGCTCATTCCACTGGTGATGGCGTCACCTCTCACTACATCCCACAAGGCCTGCCATGTCGGCGCCACAACCTGATTCGTCCGACGCCAATCGCCGACAGCCTTGGGATACCCACCAACTTCAAGGTAGATCTGCCAAGCGGCTACTAAGTCATCGGTATACGGAGCGAGCGTCATCCAAATATCACGAGCCCGATCAGACATCAACTCATCTGCACGAACTCCTGCAACGGATGGTAGGTCAATTGATAAGCTATTACAGAATTCCCCAAAATTCATCGGCAGCAGACATCTATCGGGGTCAGCGGCAGGACCTCTGCGACCTGCAAAAGCTTTGATTGCCTCGTCAAGACCTTGGTTCGTTGAACCGGTGAGTACGACACAATCATCACCGAAGTGAGTGTTATCTCTGAGGTTCTTCAACACCGACCACCACTGCCCACGGCAAGCGGTGACCTCATCGATAAACCAGTATCTCCGCCCGTCACCCACCGAGCTTGTTAAGACTCTCACGACATATTCGTACAGCGTCCCGAGCCGATTAGCCTGCCATCCGTCCACTGTCACACGTATGATCTGTAGTGGATTCACCCCCTGCGCAAGAAGCGCCTGAACAGATCGCTTCACCAGCACGGTTTTGCCAACACGCCGGGGGCCATAGAGCATGTAGAGGCCTCCAAACCGTATGTTCTCTAGAGATAAGGGATAGTAATTAATCTGAGATGCGGCGGCCTCACGCATATCACGGTCGGTCGCTACCCAATGAGGATTTCGCCACCAAGGACTATCTCGGCGCACCGCTTCAGCAACCTGTCCTTCATTTAAGACCATACAAAGTTGTTAGCTTAACCCCCCGGTTTTTGCAGTCACTATCTTCAAAAACCCCAGGGATTTTGTAGTCACAACCTTCCCGACAGAGCTATGTGCACGCGATACAGTACAACAGTCAGCCAATCGACCCCCGAAGCGAACCGGCTCTGGGTTATGCGACGCCGTATCAGGAATAGCCACCTTGTCTGTCAACAAACGTGCGCTGAATCTCCAGGTGGCGTGCGAGACAGTCGGAAGACGATCGGCTTATCATGACGGGAACCGTTCACCCCACAACCCGTTAGGTATGCACTCTGTGACTGATCCTGCAATGCATCTGATAGTTCATCGAGCCCTCGAGGTTCGCAGAACGTTGGATCGGTATTGCCAGGTTGTCCGAAACGACTACGGGGCGTCACTCAAAGATACTGTCTAGGGATTATACCGATTTAGCGTCTTTCTGGCCCATCTTACCTACGGCCGGCTAATGCCTCAACGCTGAAAGGCAACATGAAGTGAGCCCGGTGGGATTTGAACCCAAGACTAAGGGATTATGAGATGTTCACAAAGTGTCCGAGCTGGTAGTCAATTCATCCGAGTACGTCTGATTTTTGCAGCTCATCGAGGTGTTCTGGCAAGGGTGCTGAGATAGCCTCGGACTGGGCGGGACGTGCTCGGAAACAACTGTTGGGTGAAAAGTTGGGTGGATAGCAACTCAACGTGAATCTGGCCCGACGATGCGCATAAGTCTTGGGTGGGCGCCGAAGATCTGTTTACATGAGCCCCGAAAGTCAAGCTTTCCTGGCCTGCCTAGGGTGAGAATCTCCGATGCACCAAGAATCGACTGCGTTCGGATCAGGTCCTATATGCATCACTTCGATGTCGAATGGCAGTGACGATGACGATACCTTGGTCTTCGTCGATGAGATACAGTACCCGATAAGAACCTCGTCTCGCCGACCATACAGGGTCAAGCGGTGGTCGAAGCGGTTTTCCAACCTTTCTTGGCTCAGCGACCAGAACCTCAGTAAGGAAACCAAGGATAGCTACCCCAATCTTGGGTGGCAATGATTCCGCGAGCATTCGCGCTGCCGGAGAGGCAACCTCTAACCGGTATCTTCTCTCGGTCAATCAGTTTCACGCAGCCTGTTCGATTGACGCATCAGTTGCGCAAGCTCGTCAGCGTCTACGACATCGCCAACTTCGACGGCTTGTATGCCCTCGGCATGGGATCGCAGCAACTCGGCATCCGAGAGGACTGCGATCGTCTCACACAATGCGTCGTAGTCATCCGCTCCAAGTAGAACTGCGACACGGTGGCCCTTGCGAGTGATCTCAAAGCGTTCGTGCGTGTTTTCCGCCTCTGTGACGAGTTTCGAGAGTTGAGCACGAGCATCAGCTAATGGCAGAGTAGACATGTACGTAATTCTAGCGTGAAACTGTATTAACCTGTCGAAGCAGAGACTGGTGCTACAAACCTATCCAATACCGAAGAGGACCTCTTGGTGAAGTGGCGAACGCCATGCGATCCACCTGAAGTGCGAGAGGGTCGAGCAGAGTGGAGATGAGACAAGCGCTCACAATCCAGAGGTTGCACGTGTGGGGAGCTTCGTCATTACAAAGGTCGCAGGGCTACAAGGAGCACACGTCTCGTTGTGAACACAGCAACTTTGGGGGCCCTGTTGGGTTTTTCTGCCAGTCCATTGAGTTGACACATGCCCTGACCTGGTGGGCCCGGTGGGATTCGAACCCACGACCAAGGGATTATGAGTCCCCTGCTCTAACCGCTGAGCTACGGGCCCCGAGCTCCGGGGGAGAGACTCGAACTCTCAACCACACGGTTAACAGCCGCGTGCTCTGCCGATTGAGCTACCCCGGAATAGACTACACAATCTAGCAGGCCAATCCAGGCAACCGGCCATGGCGCGCGCCAACGTCCTAACCGTCGCGGAGGACCTCCTTGAGAGCTTGCGTCGACTCATTACGGCGCAGCCGAGAGATCGCGCGTGCCTCCACTTGGCGGACCCTCTCTCTCGAGACGCCAAAGCGATCCGACGCTTGCTCAATAGAGTGCGGCTCCTCTCCGTTGAGTCCGAAACGATACACGAGGATCGCTCGTTCTCGTTCCTCAAGCTGATCGAGGACAAGTTGCACGATTCGCCCAAGATCCTGAGATGTGACGGTCTCCTCAATCGGCGGACTTGACCGATCCGGTACCGCATCACCCAGCACAGCCTCCGAACCGCTATCAGTCGTGGGACTCGCCTCAAGCGATAATACCGATTGTGCGTACATCAGAATTTCCTCAACTCTGAAGAGTTCGAGACCACAAGCATCGGCGACCTCCTCAAGTCGCGGCTCACGACCAAATTTCTGCTGCAGGTCGAGCCGAATCTGCTGAATCCGCTGAAAATCCTGTTGCAGGGATCGCGGCAAACTAATCTCATTGCGGAACTCCCCTATCGCTTGTGAGATGGCTTGTCGTATCCACCAGGTGGCATAGGTCGAGAAACGAAATCCCTTACGGCCGTCATAGAGTTCCACTGCTCGCATCAGACCGATATTGCCCTCTTGGATAAGATCCTCAAGCGGCACGGCCCCTCCGTGCATACGTCGTGCGATGGAGGCGACAAGACGCAAGTTCGATGAGACAAACCGCTCCTTAGCAGCGGCCAAGACCCGTTCTTCCTCGCGGGTGCGCTGATCACGACCTTGGAGCTCTTGCACAATGGCGCTTAACTGAACCTCCTCGTCTCGTGAGAGCAATGCTGCACCCGACAACGAGGCCAAGAAGTCGTCGGCCTCCTTGATCGTGAAACCCGCCCTAATAACCTGCATAGACTCCCTCGCAGCCGCTTGACTATCGCGTCTCCCCTTCGCCGAGGTACGCCTGCTGCTCACCGACTTCGGCGTCGTCGACACAACAGCATCATCATCATCGGTGGTCCCGCTTGCTGGAGCTCGTGATAGAGTGGCATCAGCATCCACGACGCTCATCGGAGGATCCAACTTTTCAGTACTCACCTCGTCAACTACTGGGAATGTCTCCACCGACTTGGACCTGCCAGAAGGTGTCGCTGTTTTCTTATGACCGTCTGTCACCTAGTAATCCTCGAGAACTGGGCGCCTGTTCAGAGGGTTGGCTGAAAGATCTATCTCCACTTCCCCACCGACATGTGAACGCATGGAGACCAACCAATTGATTAGCTCGCCACAAGGCTCCATCCTGGTTCGGTCCCCCTGAAGCTCCTCGATCAAAAGTCGCACCCTCGGGACCTCCGCAATCAACGCGGTCAACTCTCTTGCTGAGACCCGTAAAGAACGCGTCAACTTCGCAAGTTCGAGCTTGGATTCTCGTAGCACGAGTGTGGCTATCACATCAGCACTGTTGTCACTCTCCGGCTGTTCGCTAGCCAGCCGAAAAAAGAGCTGCAGCATCGTCTCGGATGCTACCTCTCCTAGCCGCTGTTGCACCTCCCATAGCGAAGTGGTACCATGAATTGCCTTCACGATCCGTCGGTGTGTGGGGTCACGGAAGAGCTCAGCGACGACAATTCCGTCCAGCCCCGCAGGGTCGTGGACCAAGAGCCGAAGCGCCTCAATCGCAGGTCGGTCCAGCACTACTGCTTCTCCAGCCTGCTCGTCGACGACTCGAGAACGTGCCCCTTTTGGCAGCTGTACCATCAGCTCGTTGACAGAGAAGCCTGTTCGATCAGCGATCAGAGCCACGTACTCTCCACGAATCAGGTGGTTGGGATGCCGCTCAATCATCGCGATCGCCTGCTTCGCCACACGTGAACGATCCTCGGTGGAGCCGAGATCCCCGCTTCCCAACAGACGCTCAAGTCGAAAACGGGTGATCGGGACAGCGCGACGAAGGGACTCCTCCACCAGGCCCGGATCCTTCACCGCTGCATCGGCCGGATCGAGATTATCCGGAAGCGTGACCACGTCAAAGACCACACCACGACTCTCCTCCTCACCCCAGAGACGCTCGGCAGCGTTCTGTCCAGCGGCATCTGCATCAAAAAAGAGGGTGATGCGACGCGCAAAACGTCGCAAGACATCGAGATGCTCCTCCGAGAAGGCGGTGCCACAGGTTGCCACCACATTGGAAATCCCGATCTGATCGAGCGCGATAACATCGGTGTAGCCCTCACAGACAATCACCACACCCTTCTCCACGATTGCGGAACGCGCTCGGTCCAAGTTATAAAGGGTGCGCCGCTTACGATAGACCGGTGATTCCGATGAGTTCTTGTACTTCGCCGCCTTGCCATCGAGTCGTTCCAACTCCTCAGGAAGAATCCGCCCACCAAAGGCGACTACCCGGCCGGTCGTATCTCTGATGGGAAAAACAATCCGGCCATGCATGTGATCGACGAGCGTGCCCTGCTGGTCACGGTAACCGAAACCACCTTCCTCCCAATCACCCAACTCGATACCAAGACGCGCGAAGGGCAGTTGCACCCGCATGGGAGAGAGCCCAATCCCAAAGGCACGAATGGACTCCGGAGAGATCCCGCGCTTATCGAGATAGGCACGAGCTGCCTCGCCACGAAGCGGATCACCAAGCTGTGCCTGATACCACTGCGCGAGTCGCTCATACCCGTCATAGAGTCGGGTTTTGACGTTACGATCCGTCGGCGTACTCGTCGCCTGCTCGATCGTCACATGTGCACGATCTGCAAGGTACTCGAGCGCATCGACAAAATCGATCCCTTGGGTCTCCCGGACAAAGGTGATGGCATCACCTTTGGCATGGCAACCAAAACAGTAATAGACGCCGTCCTCGCCGTTGACCGAGAAGGAACCCGATCGTTCTTGGTGGAAGGGACACAATCCTACGTAGCGGCGACCGACACGCTTGAGCGCCACCGAAGCACCGATGAGGGTAACGATATCGGTAGCATCCAGGACACGCCGAATATCAAGCTCAGAGTAGCCCACTCTACGAGCTCCTTCCTCACGTACTTCCTTCTATAGGCTAGCACCCTCGCGGATCAGTGACTGAGCAACAGCAAGGCGCGCAATCGGCACCCGATACGGGGAACAACTCACATAGTCGAGCCCGATCTTGACAAAACTGGCAATTGAATCAGGATCACCACCGTGCTCGCCGCAGACACCTAGCTTGATATCAGGCCTCGTCGATCGTCCCCGCTTCGCTGCGATGTTGACAAGCTCAATGACCCCTTCGGCGTCGACCACCTTAAAGGGGTTAGAGGGAAGCAATCCCTGGGCAAGATAGATCGGCATCAACTTACCCTCCACGTCATCCCTAGAGAAACCATAGGTCAACTGCGTGAGATCATTGGTGCCAAACGAGAAGAACTCAGCGATCTCAGCGATCTCCATCGCCAAAAGTGCCGCCCGTGGTGTCTCGATCATCGTTCCAAAGAGCACATCGAGCCCGTCATCAGCACCGAGTTCTGCCAGCGCCACCTCCACCCACGCGTGGGCATAGGCTAGTTCTGCCTTGGAGATCGTCAAGGGGATCATCACCTCGACGTGTGGCTCACCACCTGAGCGCTTCAGGTCCATTGCCGCCTCGAGCAGTGCGCGCACCTGCATCGTGTACAGCCCTGGCTTGAGTACCCCCAGGCGCACACCTCGCACACCCAGCATAGGGTTGAACTCTCGCCATGTCTTGGCTGCCTCTAGAAGTTTTGCATCCTCCTCGGTCAACGTCTGATTGCTCTCCTTGATAAGGAGCGCATCGATATCTGGCAAGAACTCATGGAGTGGCGGATCAAGGAGTCGCACCGTTACCGGCAGACCATCCATGGCACGCAAAATTTGGAGGAAGTCCTCCCGTTGGGCCACGCGAAGTTCTTCAAGCGCCCGCTCCTCATCAGCCGGGGTGTCTGCCAAGATCATTCGACGAACGATGGGCAATCGGTCCTCAGCAAGAAACATGTGTTCAGTGCGACAAAGACCAATACCCTTGGCACCAAAGCGGCGAGCTACCTCAGCATCGGGGCCCGAATCCGCATTCGCCCGTACGCTCATATGGCCAGCAGAGAGCTGGTCAGCCCACTCGAGGAGGAGCTCGAGCTCCTGCGGTGGCTCAGCTGCCTCAAGTGGCAGTCGTCCAAGCGTTACCGTCCCCGTTGAACCATCGATCGAGATCTCATCTCCTTCGTGCAGCTCAACGTCCTCAATCTTTGCAAAGCCATTTTCGAAGATCAGTTGATCGGCACCCACGACAGCAGGTTTTCCCCAACCTCGAGCAACCACGGCGGCGTGCGAAACCAAACCTCCACGGCTCGTCAGGATGCCATTAGCGGCCAACATGCCGTGGACGTCATCAGGCGAGGTCTCCTTGCGTACCAAGATGACCTCCTCACCCCGTTCGTGGGCACGCACTGCATCATCAGAGGTAAAGTACACCTTCCCCACTGCCGCTCCGGGAGAGGCTCCAAGACCAGTCGTGAGGACCTCGAACTTCGTGGTCGCGAACTGTGGGTGTAACATCTGGTCAAGATGATCAGGAGAGATGCGCAACAGCGCTTCCTCACGGGTCAGCTTGATCCCGGTATCGCTCGTCATGGCCACCGCCATACGCAAAGCCGCGATACCGGTTCGCTTGCCGACTCGTGTCTGTAGCATCCAAAGCTTGCCCTGTTCGACGGTGAACTCCACGTCACACATATCTCGATAGTGCAACTCAAGGCGTTCGAAGATATCCATGAGCTCATGGAACACCTCAGGGAAATGGGTCTCCAACTCTGCGAGCGGTTCAGTTATGCGGACACCGGCGACAACGTCCTCTCCCTGGGCATTCACTAAAAAGTCGCCATAAACGCCTTGTTCTCCAGTTGCGGGGTCGCGGGTGAAGCCGACACCCGTTCCGGAGTTATCATCCCGATTACCAAAGACCATCGCTTGGACATTGACCGCCGTTCCAAGACGATGGTCGATACCCTCCCGTTCACGATAGGCGATCGCTCGCGGTCCGTTCCACGAACCAAAAACCGCCTCAATGGCGCCTCGAATCTGCACCTTTGGATCCTGAGGGAATGGGCTTCCGGTCTCCTGAGCAACAATCTCCTTATAGGCGCCAACCAGGTACCGGAGCAGCTCCGCTGGAATCTCACCATCGGAGTCGACCCCCGATAACTCCTTGGCGGCATCAAGCAATCGATCAAACTCGTCCGATTCAATACCTTGCACAATTCGGGCATACATCGCGATAAAACGGCGATAGGAGTCGTAGGCGAACCGAGGATCGTTGGTCAGTGCTGCCAAACCCTCCACGGAGACATCATTGAGCCCAAGGTTTAGCACCGTATCCATCATCCCTGGCATGGAGAACTGCGCTCCCGATCGCACCGACACTAGCAGCGGATCGCCTGGATCACCGAGACGCTTGCCCATTAGCTCCTCGAGTTCGGCCAGTGCGCGGTCAACTTCGACCGTCAGTCCGTCTGGCCAACCCTCGTCGATATACGCACGACACGCGTCAGTCGAGATGGTAAAGCCATGCGGTACTGGAAGTTTCAGCACCGAGGTCATCTCCGCCAAATTGGCACCCTTACCTCCAAGCAAGTGCTTGAGATTCATCGGTGCTACCTCATGGGGATAATCGAATGAGAACACAAACTGCACGGTCGTCTCCTTACCATCTGCCTGCCCTGGAAGCGCGACGATCGGGCTGTTCTCCCTCCGCCTGATCGCTCCAGTCTGTCCCTGCCCGCTTGTGGCGGTTTCTTACCTGTCAGCGACGTTGCCGAGGTATGCCAAGAGTATAGCCAGATACCCCGACCACCTAACCAAAGGGTGTGGCGACAGGGCGAGCCGTGGAGTCCAGCCGTTCCTGAAGATAGCGCGTAACCTCAGTCATTGGAATACGCACTTGCTCAGTCGTATCACGATCTCGTACCGTCACCGCCTTGTCATCGAGGGTATCGAAATCAACGGTGACACAGAATGGCGTACCGATCTCATCCTGTCGGCGATAGCGACGTCCAATCGACTGGGTCACATCAAAATCACAACTGAACGCACTAGCTAAGCTCGCGAAGACTGCATCTGCTGCCCCCTGGAGTTCAGGCTTTCGTGACAATGGCAACACCGCAACCGTATACGGAGCAAGGAAGGGCGACAAGCGCAAGACGGTACGTTCCTCGCCGCCTACCTCGTCTCGGTCGAAGGCTGAGAGCAAGAAGGCCATCATCGCTCGCGTCACCCCTCCGGCGGGTTCGATGACGTTGGGCAGATAGCGCTCATTGGTCTGCGGGTCGAAGTAGGTCATATCCGTGCCAGAATGCGTCGCATGGGCGTTGAGATCGTAGCTTCCACGATTCGCAATCCCCTCAAGTTCGCCAAAGCCCCACGGAAACCGATACTCAATGTCGACGGTGCCCTTCGAGTAGTGAGAAAGCTCATCGGGATCATGTGGTCGTAAGCGCAGCTCGTCTGCTGGAATCCCAAGGGTACGGTACCATTCGTAACGCTCTGTGGTCCAATACTGGAAGTATCGGTCAGCGAGTTCCGGCGGGGTAAAGAACTCCATCTCCATCTGATCAAATTCGCGCGTTCGAAAGACAAAGTTGCCGGGAGTGATCTCATTGCGGAATGACTTACCGAGTTGGGCGATCCCAAAAGGTGGCTTGAGCCGAAGCGCTCGCTGCACCAACGGAAAATTCACAAACATTCCTTGCGCGGTCTCGGGCCGTAGGTAGGCTACCGAGGCATCATCGGCGACAGGACCGACAAAGGTCCGAAACATCAGATTAAAGTCACGCGCCTCGGTGAGATCCGTAGATCCACAACTAGGGCATACGCCCTCGATCTGGTCCTCTCTCCACCGTGAACCGCACGTGCGACAATCGACAAGTGGATCCGTGAAACCCGCTAAGTGCCCCGAAGCCTCCCAGATCTTTGGGCTCGATAGTATGGCCGCTTCGATCCCCACCACGTTCGGACGCTGCTGGACCATGAAGTTCCACCACGCTTCGCGGACGTTGCGCAGCATGAGCGCTCCAAGCGGTCCGTAGTCATAGGTCGATCGGAATCCACCATAGATCTCGGCCGAGGGAAAGATAAACCCCCGTTGTTTTGCGAGGCTGACAATGGCTTCCATTCGATCAAGATCAGGCATATCGGGATTGTAGTAGGAGGAGCCTCCCCAACTGGTTATCGAGGCTTAGGAAGGCTGATTTTGGGTGGCCTGGGGCTCGAGCAGGGAGGCTACCACACCGGTGGAACGCAGACCTCTACCTACCACCTCCTTGACCAATCGAATAGCAAACGCTTCAAACTCCCGCCCACCTCGAGCGTCCTTGTCGGTGAGTACCTCACTGACACGATGGGCGAGAATCGATGCCGCCTTCGCCAAGATCTCGGATCCAACAGGTTCCCCACCACAGCCAGAACATCTAGGAGCAGAACTAGCGAAGTCAAAAGCTGCGAAAGAACCAGGGGCACCACAGAGTCCGCACACGGTGAGGTTCGGGGCATAACCCTCGATATCGAGTAGTCGTACCAGCAGCGCACCCAACAAGAATGGGCCAGGTTCATCCCCCATGAGGCGTAGGCCACGGTTCATCAGCTCGTAGATAACCGGATCGGGATGCCGATCAAGGGTGAGACTGTCGATCGCCTCAAGCCACTCCAATGCCGAGCCAAATTGGCTCGGCTCAACCCCGACGCGAGCGAGATGCGCCTGCACGAGTGACGCCTGTTGGATGACGTCCAACTCCCGTCCGCGATAGAGCAGCAGATCGAGCTCGCTGGTCGGCTGGATTAAACCTGAGATACGACTCTTAGCACTCCGCACCCCCTTAGCGACCGCCCGAACCTTACCGTGTTCGCGGGTAAAGAGAGTCACAATTCGATCTGACTCTCCGAGTGGCCAGGTGCGGATCACCACGGCTCGATCTGTGTAGGACTTCATCGATTACGAAAGCGCTGCCGACGCCCGCCAAGCACCAACAGGCCGATCAGCACCACCACGAGAATCATCAAACTCCCAAGTTGTGCCGCGCCACCTCGAATGGCGGCGACCGCCAGAAACAGCAACCCAAGACCGATCAACCATGCCAGAATCCGCGCGATCACATACACTATCTTCATCGACGACGTGGCTCCTTCACTCCCCCGTAACGGCGTGAACGCCCTTGGTAGAGACGCACCGCCTCAAACAGGTGTTCTCGACGAAAGTCAGGCCAATACTCGTCTACAAAGACAAGCTCTGAATAGGCCAACTGCCAGAGCAAAAAGTTCGAGATACGATACTCGCCCGAGGTACGGACCACAAGGTCCGGATCCGGCATCTCCGGCTGGTACAGATAGCTGGCGATGAGAGCATCGTTAACCTGGCTGGGACGATAACCCGCAGCCACAATCGACTGTACCGCATCGACGATCTCCGCTCGCCCACCATAGTTAAAGGCCATCGTCAGGGTGAGCGTCGAGTTCGCTTGGGTGAGCTCCTCCGCCCGATCCATTTCGCGCAGAACCGAGCGTGGCACCCTCCAGTTTCGTCTTCCAATGAAGCGAACCCGCACACCGAGGTCGTTCAACTCGTCCCGCCGTCGACGAAGGAGGCCTCGGTTAAAATTCATTAAGAAACGTACTTCATCACTAGGTCGTCGCCAGTTCTCCGTTGAAAACGCATAGACGGTGAGCCAAGAGATCCCTAGATCAAGCGCGCCATACACCGTATCAAGCAGAGCCTCTTCCCCCGCCGCGTGCCCCTCAGTACGTGGGAGACCAAACTGCTCAGCCCAACGGCCGTTCCCGTCCATCACGCACCCTACATGGACAGGAATCTTGGTCGGATCGATGCCCTCGATCATGGGTCTCGCCGGAGCCGTGATCGTAGATGCTGCTGCATCGGTTGGCCGACCGCCTCCATCCAAAACTCCACGTCCAGCACATCCCCCTCAAGAAGAAAGATCCGTCTCGTGGCCGCAACTGGTTTCGAGGTCGGGGTATGTCCTACCTGAGTCGAGTCCAACGCGAGGCGATAGCCAGCAGCGCGGTCCTCGATCCACCCGGTTAGCACCTCACTGATGCCGGTCGGTTGTGCAACCACAAGCTCTGCTTGGCGTTCTCCCACGAACCGTAGGTAACCGACTTCTGTATGTAATGGTGAGCCATCACTGGCCTTAGTCATCTGTCGATAGGTCAAAAAAGGTCGGCCAAGATCAGCCACCTCGACCGTCTCATGGAAGTCAAAATCAGCGATGGTCGGGTACCAACCCGCTCCCTCGCCGCTCCAACGACCTATCATTGCACTGCGAAACTCCATGGCCCTCCGAAACGTACTCCTCATCGAGCAACGCACTCCCTCATCGAGCTTAGCGCCACCATGCTCTACAGAGGAACTCTTCTCCTTTCCACAACCAAGGCCAGCGACGCCGTCGGCTGGGTCGCCGGGCTACGGGCAATGGCGCCTTCGAGTACTCCGATACCCGATCCTCATGACCCTGGGTCGCCGCCCATCAAACAGCCTCAGCACACAGGGCTGATCGACCTTGCCAGATACGCCAACCTCGCCTTGAGCAAGGAGTTGACAGGACCACGATAGTGATCGATACCGGCGCACCATAGCGTCCGGCGTTGGCGCACTATAGCGTCCGGCGTTGGCGCACTATAGCGATCTACGAAAAACCAAGAGGATGGCAACCCCCTTGGGGCCTCATGGCCGCTCCCGACACATCCTCTCGGTCTCAAGCTGTGGCATTTCAAGCGCTTAGATCGCTAGGGAATCGGTCCTTTGTCCGTGAGCTGTAGGCCAAAAGACCCCAGGTTCCTTTCCGGCGTGAGCACTAACATTACAAATAGTTGTCATGTTACTCCAGCATCGCTATCACAGGAAGGATCACTATCAAGATGGCTCAGACAAACACCCCCGTAACCCATACCCCCCACGATTGGTTAGCTCGGACCTTGCCCGGTCCGCTAGAGCACGAACGGGAACGTTGGTACACCCCAGAGCGCTCCGTCCGCAACATCCATTGGATCCGCTTCCTACTGGTCTTAGTCGCACTGGCGGACGCTGCTGCTCACATCTTCGCCGCACCAGCGAAATCCGCTGAAGTAACCCTCTGGCTTGACGGAGAGGTCGTGATCTACGCGCTGATCGCCATGATCTACCTGCTAGGCCTGCGGATGTGGTATCTACCTGCGCTTGCGTATAGCGCGCTCAACCTCATCCTCTTCTTCGTCTCAGGTTTCGTCGCCATTCCTGGCGTCACGACCGCTGCCCTCACTGGTCATCTCGCCTTTGCTCACTACTACTTTGGTCGCGGATTCTCGTTAGGTGCCTGGATCGTCCTCCTCGTTGTCGGAGCCGTGATGCTCAAAGTCGACAAAGGCTCGAAACTCAACGAATTGCTGCGAGATTCATAGGAGTCGCAACGACCGGTCAGCTCGTTCCTGGTCGTGGACCCGAGCCGCCACTGAAAGCTGGTCGGTTACCAACTCTCTATCTTACACACCAACCACCTACCGGTTTGGCGTCAAGCTCAAGCGGTCATCCCAAACGATAGGTAGTGCACCTGTCAGCTGGAGGCAGCCTGGCTGTACCGTTCCTCATGCCCTGCCGTCAGGCTAGGGCACACAACGTGATCAAAACTCGAATTCGTCAAGGCGACTGGCATCTCGGCTCCACTCCTTGGCGACCTTGACCTCAAGTCGGACCCGATATCTCCCTCGAAGCCGTCGATTGACACGGCGTCGCACCGAGCGGAGCCGAGCTCCTCCCTCACCGATGAGTATCCCCTTTTGAGAGTCCCGCTCGACGTAGATCGTGACCGGTACCTCATCTTCATCATCATCCCAATCCACCACCCGGCACTCGACAGAGTGGGGGACCTCATCTCGCAGGCCATTCAAGAGTTCATCACGGACGACCTCGCCAAGCCAGATGCGCAGCGGCAGATCGACCTTGGTCTCTGCGTCGTACATCGCCTCTCCCTCGGGGAGGCGTTGCGAGAGCGCTTGGCGCAACGCGACAACGCCGTCGCCACGCTTTGCCGACGCTAACAGATATTCGCTAAGATCCCATCGCGATAGCTCATCTAGCTTGGGCAAAAGCACACCCGGAGCTACGAGGTCAATCTTGTTAATGACCACCAAATCCTCGGGGTGAAGCCGATCAAGTATCGCGCGCTCGCGGTCGCTCAACGGCTTCGTTGCATCGAGCACCATCAGCGTGAGATCGGCACCGTCCATCTCACCCTCGGTGACGGCAAAGAGACGGGCAGCCAGTTGGTCATGGCCAACGTCGAGCCCCGGAGTATCGACCAAGACCATCTCGATTTCGGGTTCACGAACGATTACCCGCACCGCTCGACGTGTCGTGTTTTTGTGCCATGACACCGTCGAAAGCTGGGCAGCTGCAATGGAGTTGATGAGTGAAGACTTGCCAACATTTGTACGGCCAACGATTGCAACAAATCCTGACTGCATCAGTTAGCCTCTCCGGTCCTGTCAGGATCGGCCAGGGGCGCAATTGTAACGGTGGCGACGCGATGGCCCGTCACATGAAGGACTCGAAATCGATACCCCGCCACCTCGACCTCCTCGCCAGCCGCTGGCAAATGTCCCAGTTGACCCACGATAAATCCACCAACGGTATCCCATCCCCCTTCAGGCAAGGTCACATGCAAGAGCTCCTCGATGTCGTCGATGGCATGGGTGCCCTTGACCTGAATTCCTCCATCAGCGCCCGCTACCACCGCCTCATCCTCGGTATCAAACTCATCCGAGATGTCGCCGATCAACTCCTCGATCAGGTCCTCTAGCGTAACGAGACCCGCCGTTGAGCCGTACTCGTCGACCACCACGCTGATGTGGAACTTCTCCAGCTTCATCTCCCGGAGAAGATCGGCAACCGGCTTACTCTCCGGAACAAAGTGCGCCGGACGCATGTGTCTGCGCACCGCCTCATGGCCAGCGTCCTTACGCTCGATCGCGAGCAGATCCTTCGCGAGCAGAATCCCGACCACGTTATCGATCGATCCGTCATAGACCGGCAATCGTGAGCGCCCAACCTTGACGATCACAGCGATCGCTTCATCGATCGTCGCTGTCGCCTCTACGGCGACGATATCGGGTCGAGGCACCATCACTTCCCGAGTGATCGTATCGCCGAAATTGATCACTGAGTGGATGAGTGCGCGCTCCTCATCCTCGATGACGTCACCCTCCTCTGCAGCATCAGCCATCGCGAGCAGCTCCTGTTCGGAGACGAAGGACGTGATGGAACCTCTACCAGGCGTCAGGAGCCGCGAAAGTCGTGCCACCCCGGAGGCGATCACCTTAATGGGCCAGAACTTGACCAACACCGAGACCAACGGTGCCGCAAAAAGCGCACTCTCGTCCGGGCGGACCACTGCGATGTTCTTTGGCACCGCCTCCCCAAGAACAAAAATTACCAGTACCTCAACAATGGTGGCAACGACCACTCCAAGAGGTCCAAAGAGATGGTCAGCGATGATACCGACCAGCGTGGCGGCGACGAGCTGAGCAACGAGGGTCACGAATAGTACAGTGCTGAGGTAGGAACCTGGGTCCTCCACCATTGCGGCAAGTCGCTTGGCTCCCCGGCGTTCCTGTTCCACCAGCCCAAGGGCACGAATCTTCGAGGTTCGCGTCAAAGAAGTCTCTGCTAGAGACATGATCGCAGATAGCAATACCAGAAAAATAACGACAACCAGCGACCAGGTGTCTTCAGTGTTCATCGGCCGACCTACTCACGCCCCCGACCGAGACGCGCAACTTTCAAAGGGCGGTAGAACTGTTCCAACAACGCATCCTCTCGTGCCTCCATCAGCTCCGCTTCGGCATCAATCTCGTGATCCATGCCTCGAAGATGCAACACACCATGGACAAGCAGCAACGCCAACTCATCCTCAAGTGTACCGTCATGGCCCCGTTCACCCTGGTGCTGGGGTGCGTTCTCCGCAGCGATCAAGGGGCAGATCACAATGTCGCCCAACAGGGCCGGGCGCTCCGGCTGCGGCGAGGTCGGACTTGGCCTCCGTGAGTCAGGAGATCCTCCAAAGGGCGGTTCATCCTCCTCAATCACAAAGGAAAGGACGTCAGTTGGCCCGTTCATCGCGCGAAACTCAAGGTTCATCGATGCGATCACATCACGGTCCACGAAGAGAACCGAGAGCTCGGCCGGCCGGACCTTATATTCATGGGTGGCGATCTCCTTGGCCAACGTATAGAACAAGTCCTCGGCTATCGGGACGTCGTCCTGTTCATTAGCGACAAAGATCTCTAACTCACTACTCACGATCGATTTGCCTCCGCCTCACTTCGATCATAGGCGTCAACGATCGCCGTAACAATCGGGTTGCGAACCACATCCCTCGAGTCCAGACGAACAAAGGCCACACCCTCGATACCAGAGAGTGTCCGCTCCACGTCGAACAGTCCGGAACGGCCACTCGTCAAGTCGACTTGGGTCACGTCACCGGTCACGACCGCCTTGGAACCAAATCCGATACGAGTGAGAAACATCTTCATCTGGCCAGGTGTCGTGTTCTGAGCCTCGTCGAGGATGATAAAGCTCGCGTTAAGCGTCCTACCGCGCATGAAAGCAAGGGGGGCGACCTCAATCACCTGTCGCTCGAACAGTCGGGTGACCGTCTCGGGATCCATCAAGTCATAGAGGGCATCGTACAGCGGACGCAGATACGGATCGACCTTCGCATTGAGATCACCGGGCAGGAATCCTAACCGCTCCCCCGCCTCAACCGCAGGGCGGGTCAAAATGATGCGATTGATACGCTTCTCCTGTAACGCCGCGACCGCGAGTGCTACCGCGAGGTAGGACTTCCCAGTACCAGCAGGCCCGATCCCAAAGGTGATCGTATTGGCTCCGATAGCCTCCACGTACCTGCGTTGCCCGATCGTCTTGGGGCGCACTGGCTTACCAGAGCGCGAACGCGCAAGCTCGACATCAGTGACATCCTTTGGGCTCGCCTCGGCCTCGACCATATCGATAGCCCGTTGGAGTGTCTGGGGTTCGATCGCATCACCGCGGTCAGCAATAGCCAAAAGCTCCGAAAAGAGTCGGATGACCACCGTCGCGTCCGGCCCCTCCACCATGATTTCATCTCCACGGATAAGGATGCGCGAGCGGGTAAATGCGCGCTCAAGAATCCGTAAATGCTCGTCATTACGCCCAAGGACGTTCAAAAGGGCCGGTGGGCTCGTGACCCGCAAACGGCCCGTCATCGATGCCACACTCATATTGGCACTCGACATCGTCAAGTTATCCTCACTCTCTCATCCACCATTGCGCTACACTCACGGTGTTGGGTATCATCTGCTTACTCTCTGCTGACCAATCGTAGATACTCGGTGCTCGTTTGGTGATGTCCGCCTCCATCATCGCTCGGTGCTCGTCTAGGCGACGCTTGGGGATCGGCAAACGCCACCGCCTCATCCTGGCTCCTGCGCCTTCTCGAACAAGAGCCAGAACTCCTCGACCCGTGTGGGCGGCTGCGATACGACCGAACAGGTGGCAGGACACTACCCTGGTCATCCAAGACCGAGTCAAGTGGTCGAATCAATTGAGCGATGGCTAAGGAATGGACTCCAAGGAAACGCCTGCAGAGCAGGCAACTGATACGACCAATGAGGTCACCTCGAAACTGATGCATGCACTCGATGAGATCGCCACCGAACTCACTTTCGCCGAGGAGTTCCGACGTCACCAGCAGGCCTTGCGACGCCTCGAGACAAGCAGCTTTACCGAACTGCTCAGCTATCAACACACTGTCCGATTGACAATCGGATTGCAACAACTCCAAGGGAGAATTACCGCCTACGGTACTGATGCGCTCAGGCTGCTCACCGAGGGCAGTCGGGCCCATCTCATCAGTCCGTCTGCAATCACATCGGTCCAATTCCTCACTATACGCACCGAAGCAGCCGCCGAACTTCGTTCGTTCCTGACTGAACTCGAACGCATCACCAATGGAGGAAACTGTCTGTTGACGGACATCTTCGGTCATCGACACGCACTCGAACGACTGATTACCATTGCTGAGGACTACCTGTACTACAGGAGCCACGGAGCCATCCCCACCGCACTACGGCTTTCATGCATTGCTCTGGTCAGTCCGGAACTCCCGGTCTCGTAAAACGCATCGTACCTACCACACTAGCATCTCGGGCGCCATTTCATCAGCGCTTTGGTCGCAATTATCGGAACCCTCTACCCGAGCAACTCCCAGGCATCGGCAGCTGTCTTCTGCCTCACCTCGCGCCCATTCATTACGCACCCTACCCAGTCGATGAGGTTCCTTATCCGATTCGGCTCCTTGCGCTCGGTAAGCTGAGCGATGCCTCTTATGCCCACGGGTGAGCTAGCGATGTTGCATCCCAACTGGCATGACATGCAGACAGACTCAAAGTCAACGCGAGCCGCCAAGGCTCAGGGTTCAGGCTGCCTCCATGCTTGGACAACGACAACCACCGCGCTGGTTGGTCAGTAGTTGCCGCGAGCGAGCGCGCAGACTACGACAAAGCTACCATCACGGGGGGTACGCGCCCAGCCCGTTGGTCGAGACCACCCCCCCGGCAATGATGGTGAGTCTCTGTGCCCCAGTTCATTCTACGGTCGCTCGCACTATTCGGGTGAGCACCAGGAACCCCAATTGGAGGCTAGCCCGATCCCCAGCACACCGGCTTGGATTCGCATGAAGCCGACACCTGGTGTGGTGACCATGCAGTACTGAGTTACCGGTTGTCTGAACTGTTCCTTGGGATGGTTCTTCCTTGGGATGGCCACTGGAAAAGCATCGTGTAACGATGTTGTGGGTCCCTTGGGGTGCGGGCCTACCTGCAACGTTGTCGAGCAAGGCGAACCATCTGCGAAGGGCATCCCACGATGGCCAAGCGCTTAGGAACCCTCACTCCGTAGGCTGGCATCGACCTCGTCAAATTGGTAAAGATGACGAAGATCCCCCGGCGCAATACGGCTGCGTTCAACATAGTCATCAAGATCACCATGACGCAAGCGTATATTACGCCCAATCTGATAGCCCGTCAGCTGACCCTCGTCGATCAACCGATAGAGCGTACGCAGCGACACACCCAGTCGCTCCGCCGCCTCCTTGGAACTCAACCACTTGCTGTCTACCACAAAGTTCCTCCATCTATCATTGTTTATCATAGTTCACCAGAGGATGACTTGACACGTCAGCGACCGGACCGCTAAGCTCCCGTACTGCAAGGATGCACCAGCATCGCCAACGGATTGGTACATGCGCATGCCTCCCCTCCCAAGGAGGGAGACCATGCCGCCACCTATACCCAAGGCGATGCGTCAAGAGCCAGGGAGGGACGATGCGATCGATCAGTACACCTACACGCAGTGATGACCCCAAGTGGTCCCTTAAGCGCAAACGCCTACGAAGCACCCGACGCATCGAACCAGCAAGGCTGCGTTTCGTTGGGCTTGTCACCATGTTGGCGATCGCTGTCGCTACGCTCGGTGCCTCATTGGTGCACGAGGAACAACAGCCCCGTACTGCCTGGGTTCCCGTCGCAAAGATCGCCGTCCCCGCAGGAGCAGCCCTCCTTCCACAAGATCTCGAACTTCGTAAGACGGTGGTACCGAGTTGGCTTACCGATGCCGTTCCCCATGATCCAACTACCTTGATCGGAGAGGTGACAACCACCAATATCACCCCCGATGAGATCGTCGAAACCTCGATGGTCGTCCGGTCTCGTCCATCTCGCCCGTTACCGCTCATCACGGTCTCGGTACCGACTTCGTCCGTTGGCACAAGTCTGATCCAACCCGGTGATCGTGTCGATGTCATCGCCACCTACACGGCGGCGAGCGGAATTGCCTCATCCCAAGTGCTCGCCGTAGATCTGGAGATCCATGCGCTGAGTACCAACAACGGTACCTACCTCATCACCGTTGGCGTCGCACACATCGAGACCGCTCTCGCGATCTACCAGGCGGAACAAACCGGCAAGATCGCAATCATTGGCGCTACCGGGGTTGTGGGACACACAACGCTGCAGAGCTATCCGCCGATCGGTGGCCCCCATGTCCCATAGGCCACTCCTAGTCGTCATCGAAGAGGATGGAGTTGCCTCCACGACGCTCGCCCACCTTGCCCCTCACGCCCACGATCTCCGAATCCGTTGCCTTGATTCCCCACAGCCACTCACAGACCTCTGCGGAGGTGGACTTGTCATCACCTCCTTGCCCTTAGAGAACCGCTGGCAAACGCTCACTTCATCAGTGGCCTTGACGCTCGACCCCTCAACCCTCGTTCAGATGGCCCACCAGGCCACAGCGCAGGCGCAGGCCCCGCATCGAGCATCATCGACTCGAACCAGCACAACCACTCCAGGCATGCAGAACAGTCTCGACGAAGTTGGCCGCGCCGAGGCGCAGTCCAGTGGTGCTGTCACAGAATGGACACCGAGTCCACCAGTCTCACCGACCCCCGATGCCGGAATGCCACCAGTACAGTGCCCACCTCCAACCTCAGCGCCGATGACCGCGCCCAATCCGGTCTCACTAGCGGACGGCGCGGTCACCGATATCCCCCCCAACCTCGCTCGTTCCCCCCGACGATCCGAGCAGATCCCGCCTCACCCAGGGGAGGTTGGCGCGCCCGGCTTCTCTGGCCAAGAACCCATCCGCGGTTGCTACTTCATTCCGGTTCTGGGCATCGACCCGGGCCTGACCGCCCAACTCAGCTGCGTATTCGCACAGCTCTTCGCCGAACTGCATGAGACGATCTTGATCGACTTTGTTACCGGAGGACTCCAACGATTTCTCCACGACCTGCCATTGGAGGCTCCTTCGATCGACCACCTTGCCCATGCAGCAGCTCCAACATCCATCGCAGCATTCACCCAAATGATTGCACAGCGGGGCTACCGTCTCCTCCCCCAACCCCTGACACCGCGAACCGCCCATGAACTCGATGCCGATCGACTCGAACGACTCCTTCAGCTCTTCGGCGAAAGTGCGGCAACCATCGTCGCCCCGCTTGGGGCATCGTCGTACAACGTCGAAAACGGCTACCAGGCCGAAGGGGTTGATCTTCTCGCGCAGAACCTGCTACACCAAGCCTCGACGCTGGTGCTTACCGCAACGGGAGGCCTCACCTCCACCTATCAGCTCATCAATCTTGTTCGCCAAACCACCAGTGCTCTACCTACGATCCGCGAACTCATGATTGTGATCACAGGAACCCGAGAGGAGTTGCGCCGCGGGCACAACCTTCATCAACTCCTCAAGGAAGCGATTCCCGAGCGTCTCTCTCGCATCGTCACGCTCGAGATCGTGATGCTCGGCACCGTCGCGCTCGACGACTTTCATGAAGACGTCCTCCCATTTCCATCAGGACTGCTCCGGCCGTTGCGTCCCTTTGCCAAAAGGGCTACCCAGTTGCCGCCGACCAACCCGGGCCTGCAGGCTCCAATCGTCACTCACCCGTTCTACGAACGGGTGGATCCCCTGCTGGACTTCTTTGCCAAGGCCAAAGATTAATGCGCAACGCGCACGATATGGTCACCCTCAAGCGACCAGTCACCCTCCTGGGTCAGATAGGTGATCGTGGCAAGCGTCGACGCCCTCGCCGACCAAGCAACGATCGGATCCTCAATCGCGCCATAGATCGCGGTGACAAGGTCCACGACCGCGCGATCACCGCCCTCGAGGAGTCGGCGGACCTGGTCGACTCGCTCGAGTCGGTGGGCTCGATAGTACGCGATAACCCGTCGACCCAGGTCTGCGTCCATCACCGGTCCGTGCCCCGGTGCAATCATGGCGAACTCCGCCACCTCCACCGTCGCCAAGGATCGAAGGAATTGTCCAAGCGAACCATCTGGATGCAGAATCGCTGTCGTGCCACGCCCCAGGAGATGGTCACCACTCAGCAATACACCGTCAGCACTGAGATAGCTCACCGAGTCCGCACTATGTCCTGGCGTCGCCAAAACCCTGACCCCACAGGCCGTCACTACTCGCTGGGCCAACGCCGAATCGACGATCTCCGACGCCGTGAGCAACGGCACGCCGAATTCTTCAGCGGCTCGAGGGCCAAGAGCCGCATGATCAAGATGGGCATGGGTCGTGATAACCGCTCGTACGGCAAGTTGGCGAGCCTCGATGAGCACCCTGATCGCCCGCAGATGTTCCTCCATGTCAGGACCCGGATCGACCACGACTGCCTGCGATCGGTCGGGACCGCTCACAAGGTAGGTATTGGTGCCGTCCAACGTCATCGGCGATGGGTTAGGAGCAAGAATACGAACGACACCTTGACTGACCTCGAAAGGCCCCGGCACTACCGGTGGAGCCATGGGATCACGAGGGTCCTGTGCGCTCATCTGCACCACCGCCATTCAGGCTCCGCTCGCACGTCGGCTATCGCTCCATACAACACCGATCTCCTCCTGATCACGTGGCCTCCCGTCGTCACCCGCGCCTGCCTTGCCACAACCGCCATCTTAGGTCATACTATCGGTGAGGGCAGGACGTCCTCTGATCAAGCCACCCAGGGAGGGCGATGATGCGGTCGACATCAGGAAGGATCACTGGCTTTCTCGAATGCTGTGCATTAGTGGAACAGCGTGTGCAAGCCGTGGCCAAGCAGGAACATCTTGATCCTGACGACCCAGCCTCAGCAGCTCGCATCCGTGAACTCGCCCGCTCGGAGATGGAGCACCTCACGCCCGGTATCGACCTTCACAGTCAAGCGTCTATCGCAGAACAGGTTGCCGATTATGTCACCCGAAGCATGCTCGGCGCTGGTCCGCTCCAACCACTCCTTCAGGATCCGCACCTTGAGGAGATTATGATCAATGGGCCGCAAGAGATCTTTGTCATCCGCTCAGGCGCTGGTCATCTGCGTTACCCAGAGGGCTTCTACCACGACGCACACCTACGCCGGATTATCGAGCGTCTCGCCGCTCAGTCGCTTGGCAGCAGCCGAGCACTAGACCCCTCCGAAGGGATCCAGGACATCAGCCTCCCTGACGGCTCTCGCCTCCATCTGGTACACCCAGAGCTCTCTGCGACAGGGCACATGCTGATCAATCTTCGCCGGGTCTCGCGTCGAAGCGACCAGGGCGACCGACAACCGCTCCATCAACTACTCGTTCGGGCGATGGACGAAGGTGCAACCGTCGTGATAGCCGGGTTACCAGGCTCGGGCAAGACGACCCTAGCACGACTCCTCCTCGCTCAAGTGGACCCGCGAAGCCGCATTGTCGTCGCCGAAGAGGTCGCCGAGACCGGAGTTGCGCTGGCCAATGTTGCTCATCTGCAGACACGGCGAGCTCGCCGGGGCACCACTGCAATCGACCTACGAACACTGGTTACGGCATTTTTGCGCATGGCACCATCCATCGCCGTCGTCGGGGAGATCCGCGATAAGGAGGCGTTGCCCTTTCTCCTCACCATCACCAGCGGCATTCCCGGAGTCACCACGATCCATGCACGTGATGCCCGAGGTGCGCTGACTCGGTTACGGCTGCTCTCAGAGCTCAACGGCACCGGTATTGGGAGCTCCTCGATGAGCCAGTTGATCGCTGACGGCGTCGACATCGTCGTCTACCAAGCAAAGATAGGGGAACACTTCACCATCACACAGCTCGCCCTGGTCGAAGACATCACGAGCGGAAGCGGACAGACCAACTTCGTCACCATCGATCTTGACATCGCGAATGGGGTGCTGATGACTCCCATTCCTCAACACGCCCGAATTCTTCAGCGCTACCCGGCACTTCGCCAGCCCATGACGGCGGTACCGATCGGAGAACTGGCATGATTGGAGATCTCTGTTCGCTCATCGTGATCGGCGCGGTAGTGGCAGAGTTACTACGCAACCGGCGCCCACGAGCGGAGGGTGGTCTACGCTTGCAGCAAGCAATACCCGTACTGCTAATGGTTTCGGTCATCGCGCTGGTACTCTCACCCATCATCGGTCTGCTCGCAGGTCTCGCAGCTCTCACGATCGTCATCGTCGATACCTCGCACAGCTCTGAAAAGCTCGCCTTTGCGCTCAGTGGTGCCTGGGCGCTTGTTCTCGACGAGACTGCCACCAGGATATCGAGTCTTGGTGATCCGCTGCCGAGCGCCTTCTTTGGGGCCGCGCACACACTTCCAGGAAACCTTGTGGACTACGTCGATGAGGGTGCAAAGATCTACCAACTCACCGGTGATTTCCAAGGAGCGCTTGGGCCGCTTAGCGCGCGACTCCCCTTCGGAAGCTCTACTGAGACGCTGAAAATTTTGGCAAGCCTCACCAGTCTCTCTACTGCCGAAGCTCAGACCGCCCTCGGGGTGCTTGCCGAGCGCCATCGGGAAGACCACAACCTCACCTTGGAGCTCCAAGCGAAACTCTCAGGCGCGAAGCTGGCGCGAGCCTTCGTCGTAGCCGTCCCGCTCTTCCTCTTACTCATCGGTATCATCATTGGCGGTGGCGTCGCCGCCTATCTCACTCCACTCGGTCTGACCATGGGCACCATCGCGCTGATCATCATCACGCTGTGTTGGCTCTGGGCTGACCATTATCTCACACCGTTGGAGCGTTCGCGTACCAGCACCCGACGCCAATCCCCCCTTTTCTGGCTCCTGGCTTGGTCGCAACCATGATCGCTCGGTTGATCACACTGCTGGTGGTCGCAGCATTGATCGCAATCGCTGTTCGCCTCAGCAGACATACCTCGACGACCCGACAGCATGAGCGACTCCTTCGCCACCTCCGACCGGCCAGAGAGCGCCAACAACCGAAGAGGGCCTTGCTGGGCAGCCTCACCCACAGCATCGATCGAGAACTCGCAATCCTCCTTGCTGACCAATCCCTCACTCGTTTCCTTCTGACCATCACGACCAATGCCACCGCGGTCACGGCGCTCATCGTCGTCATCCTCACGATCATCGAGCCGACCGTATCCGCCGTGGTACTCGCCATCCCCCTCTGGCTGCTACTCGTTGGAGTGCAGCGACTCTTACTGTTAGGTGCGGCGCAGCAGACCAAGGAGGCGCTCCGCGGCGACCTGCCCTTGCTTCTCAGTGAGATCCAGGCATCCCTCGAGAGAGGTCACTCCCTAACCACCACGCTCATCATCGTCGCACGCACGACGCAGACCGCATGGTCAAATCACCTGGTGCGGGCATCCACCGCACTGACCAGAGGCGAGCCGATCTCCCGAGTACTCAACGAACTCGCCGACGCGCTTGGGGATCCCGAGGCCAGCCGTGCCTTTACCCTTTTGGCCCTCTCCAACCAACATCAGGTCGCGCAACAACTCGTTGGCCAACTCCTCACTAAGGCGAAACTTGACCATCACCATCGACTGATCGCCATCGCCGGCAAAAGGGAGCAGTTGATTTGGATCCCTGTCGCGCTCGCGACACTTATTCCTGGCGTCCTGCTCGTCATCGTCCCACTGATCAGCTCCTTGAAGCTGCTCGCCTTGCGTTGAAGTTGCTCGTCCTGGAACACAGAGTGTCGCTATCGCGTCGGGTGCCTCTGCGAGGGGCACTCGACCGATCCAAACTCCGCATCACCGCTCGGTGGATCATTGTCTGTCTGGCACATCCCCTGTCCTGATGGGATAGGTCCCGATGGGATAGGTCCCGATGGGCTAGCCAACAACGCGCGATCGCGCAGCGGACAGGCAACGGATCCTCGCCGAGGTCATTGGGTGAACGACTAGCTGGCGATGGCAGTGATCTACTTCTGGCGTTAGGCTATCTCTATTGTGCGACAAAGGGGGCAGGCGTGGGCATCGATCAATCCTATCTCGACTACTCCAGCCGTGACGATCGGTTGAGTGGTGGAGCGCGACAAATACCGATCACCACCCAGGTGGGGTCCTTCAACGTTTGGACGAAACGGATCGGCAACAACCCCAGACTGAAGGTCCTCCTCCTCCATGGCGGGCCTGGGGCAAATCATGCCTATTTCGAGGCCATGGATAGCTATCTCCCCGCGGAGGGTGTTGAATACTACTACTATGACCAGCTCGGTTCGAGCTTTAGTGATAAACCTGACGATCCACTTCTCTGGGAGACAGAGCGTTTTGTTGACGAAGTCGAGCAGGTTCGTCAGGCTCTCAACCTTGACCACGACAACTTCGTGCTCCTTGGACACTCCTGGGGCGGCATACTCGCCATCGAATACGCCCTCGCACATCAAGAGCATCTTCGCGGGTTGGTGATCTCCAACATGATGGCGAGTGCGCCAGCCTACACCGCCTACGCAGAGCAGGTTTTGATGCCCCAAATGGATCAGACCGCCCTCGCCGAGATCAAAGCACTCGAAGCCAGCGGGGACATCAACAACCCACGCTACATGGAGCTCCTGATCCCCCACTTCTACGAGTATCACACCCTACGCATGCCAGCCGACCAATGGCCCGATCCGGTACAACGTGGATTCGATCAACTCAATCAGCAGATCTACGTCTCCATGCAGGGACCGAGTGAGTTGGGGATGAGTCCGGACGCCAAACTCGCCAACTGGGACCGCGTCAACGATCTCGCAACCATTACGGTACCCACGCTCGTCATCGGCGCTCGGTACGATACCATGGATCCATCGCACATGGAGATGATGGCGAACACCCTGCCCAACGGTCAGTATCTCTTCTGTCCGAACGGCAGTCACATGGCGTTGTATGACGACCAGGAGACCTACTTCGCCGGACTCCTGCAGTTTCTGCGTCACCTCCCTGGATAATCGCATCAACCACGATGAGGAGCATTGCCAGTGCGTTTGCGGCATCGCCGATGCATGAGCCTCGTTCGTGCGGCTAGGTACCATAATGAATTGACTCCGCTGGATCGCTAGGCGAGCTCACGCAACCAGCAACCTTTGGGGTGCCACGACCTACCGCCGCCCGATCTTCATGCCGGCTGTCGCGCACAAGCAGGTCTTCCTCGACGGGTGCCCTTCGAGCGACCTACCGACGCACTTGAGGCTGCTACCGCCCCTCGCGGCGAGACGTCCATCAACCTCATGGCTACCCCACGACTCGCAACCTCCACTTCCCACATCCGGGTGCCCCGGTACCATCTGACCGCCTCGGTGTCGGTTGTCCAACACTGCGCTGACCACGTCATCGACCACCTCGCCCTCACTGGTTGCCCAAACGTAGGGCCGCGAAGAAGCGCCACAACGTAGGCAGTTAAGCCCTGCCGCCCCTACCCCTACCCCCTTCCCCCATTTCACACCACCTGATCCCAGTGGTTCTCCGATCCCTACCACCCGCTACAACCGACACGAGTGCCCCCTCCGCAATGCCGCTCCTTGACGATCGGTAACTACTTGTCGCTCGGTAGCTACTTGTCGATCGGCGACACTGACAAACCGCTGATGAGTAGTCCGGGCATCGGCTACCAAGCCCAATGGGTACAAGCGCCTACACAAAGACACCCATTACTGATCCGCAAAGGACAGATTTGTGAAGCTATTCTCATCCCAGAGCTTCCCCCATGCCGGTTTCTCGTCCCCGTGCACACAAAGGGTGGCGGATCCACCACCCACTTGACAATAACTTTTGTCCAGCAGCCATCACGCTATAGCAAGAATCCGATCTACCCAATTAGTCCACCTCGACGCCACCATATCCACCCGAGAAAACTCGCCATGATGCCTTGACAGATCAAACCGAGTTATCTAGGATAGAGGGAATCCAAGGAAGGAGAATTCAATGCCGACATGGAAGTTGGCGCGAGTATCGTCGACCGTTCATTACACGGTTACTCGGTGCATCGTGGCCCTCACACTGATCGCAACCGACCTATGGGGGTTTATGGGCACCCAACTCGGCTACGCAAGCGATGAGACAGGCGAAGGGGTCATTTCAACCGCCATCGTAGTAATGATCATGGCGTTCCTCGCCGTGGGGCTCTGGGTCGCGTTCAAGCTCATCATGTCCAATGCGACGAGCTCGATCTCGACCCAGGTCTCACAAATTGGCCAATGAGTAGGCAACTACTACCACTAGCAGGGCTTCGAAGACCGAAGGTTCCCAGAAGCCCTGACACCCTAGACAATAGTGCGATCAGGCAACCGCAAGGGTTTCAACGTGGTAGGATCCGATCGATCCCCTTCACTGCTAGCGCGCCAGGCGACACCATAGTCGATGGTGTGCCGACAAGCACGGTTCCTAGATCGATTTCCCCGATACAAGGGAGTAGCGGCTCATCGCTAGTAACGACACTCGTTGCCGGGACCGTGGGCATCATTCTTCTCATCCTTGCCGTCCAGGCCACGACCGCAATTATCGAATGGGTGCAGCTCAATGCGCTCGCTAACCGCACAGCAATACTGGCTGCGAGTAATCTATCTCAAGGCGTCACGGTCGCCGTCGATAGCGCTCAAAACTCACTTACCTCATCCGGGCTATTGGGCTCACACGACTCAGATATTCACTGGTCCATCAATGGGCAAACCGTGACGCTTACCCTCCAGCGATCCATCCCACTTCTGACTGGATCGACCGCTCTCTCTGCTCGCGCCACCGCGCTGGTCAACTAGCCGACAGGATGAGACCATTGGTCATACCAGCCGAACGGGATCAGGTGAGCACCGGAGGATTCATCGATCTCGTCACCCTCCTCTTCGTCAGCGTCATCGTGCTCCTGGTGCTCATCCCCTTCCTTATCGGCACGATTCGAATCGTCAGCCTCAAACAACAGCTCGACCAACGCGCATGGAATCTGCTGCGGGTCGCTACGCTCACGGGAACCCTACCACCATCGACGGTTCGCGTCCAGGGTGCAATGGTCAACGTCGCCTTGCGCGGTGCGCTGCAGGGTTGCCAGACAGACAGACTCATTCTCTCAACAACGCTCACCCTGCCAGGGCTTGCGCTGTTAGGGACAACGATTGCAACGTATCACGTCATCGGTTCGGCAACGATTGCCACTGGTGCCTATCGCACGCCAGACCAGTTGGGATTCAACTGTGCACCCTTCACACAGGGAAACTAACCGTCGAGCCGCCGACAGCGGCTCAGCGCTGATTTTGGTGCCGCTCATCGCATTGGTGGTCGTCATTCTCATGACCCTCGCCATCAACGCCACCGCGCTCTATCTGGCGCAGCACCAGCTCACCGAGGTGGCTGAGGCCTGTGCCATCCAAGGCACCCGCGCCCTCGATCCGGTCTCCTACTACTCAGAAGGGGTCCTCGCTCTTGCCCCATCGGCCGCTCAAGGAGACGTCATGGCCTGCGTAGCGCACGAGAGTACGCGGCTCACCCATGTCGCTGTCTCCTTCCCCACACCACTGAGCATTACCATCACGCTTACCCAGCAACAACAGACACCCCTTCTCAATCTCGTCGGTATCGATCATGACTCGCTCAGCGCATCGGCAACAGCAATCGCCCTAGCAAGTCCTCTTCAGCGCGGGGCGTTCACCAGCGGCAGAACCAGCTATCACTGAGGTCTTGACTCATCGATCCCGCCAACCCAGCACCCCGGAGGTCTCAAAGTGAGGTGCAACGACCGGCTAGGGTATTCAAGGTGATGCCAACTCAACTCGTACCCGTCGATGCACACCTCTCCTCCGATCAACGCCAACTCCTGATCGCTCGATCGCTTGGCTTAGCTCTGGGTCTGACGACACGTGGACCGCTCGCTAGCCTAGAACTCAGTCAACCTTCGCTTGCCCCCGTGATTGAGCGCGAGGCGAATGACGTACGGTATGTCATCGCAAATCGACGAATACTCCTCGACGGGGCGACCAACTTCCGCGACGCTGGTGGTCGACAAGGCTCCGGCGGTGCCTTGGTCGACTGGCGCACCCACTACCGCTCTGAGAACCTGGCCAGGCTCTCCACACATGATTGGGAGAGCATCGAACGTCTTGGCATTGACCTGATCATCGATCTTCGCCACGCAGACGAGTCTGACCTTGCACCGTCGAAGGCACCCGGTCACATCACCATCGTGCAGATCCCAATCGTTGGCAACCTCGCGGGTCATATAGATGCCACGCGTGCACTCCTGGAGGGTCTAGTCGATCGAATCGACGATGTGGCGATGAAGGCGATGTATCTCGACCTCGTTGCTCAACACGAAAAAGATCTCATGACCGCCTTCGAGCTCTATCGCGACCACAACCAACCCGTCCTTGTGCACTGCACAGCCGGGAAGGATCGCACCGGTATCGTCGTGGCACTTTGGCAGCTCTCACAGGGCGTCAGCATGCGAGACATAATGGAGGACTATCGCCTCTCGTCCCTCTATCGGACGTTACCACGTTTCTTGACTCTTCGGCCAGATCTCCTCGCCGCCGATGTCGACCCACGCAACATCCACAGCTACCTTTCAACCCAGAACGCTTCGCTGGCGGCGGCCCTCGCGGCACTCGACTTGAACGAGTTTGGGTACCGCCAACGACACGGCGATTGGTGAAGCCAGGAACGCCCAGGGGCGTTCTCATCTGCTTTCCCGACGATAAGTGACCGTGTACCCACCACGCTTACGGGGGTATCAAGGGGCATGAAAGGCGGGATCGCCCGCCTTGATCGAGTCGACACATTTGGCGCAATTGCAACTCCCTGTAGCATTATTTGCGAGTGCAACGACTGGCACTTGTTCCCCCAAGCATCTCCTATCGGCTCGCCAACGTCCTGCTAGAGTGCGATATTTTCGATCGCCGACACCATGACGGCCACAGCGTCACGTGCCTAATTGACAAGGTCGTAACAAAGCACTACGCTTTGGTCAGCGACCACGGATGTCGCAGCAGAGAACGAGCAGCGTTCCAGACCGCTTCTAAGGGGGAAGAATGGCCGACGATGGCGCAACAATTGAGGCACTGTTTTCTGAGGGGCGAAAATTCGAGCCGCCAGCACATCTGCGAGAGACGGCAGCGATCAACTCGCCTGCAATCTATCGCGAAGGCGAGGACTACGAGACCTACTGGGCCAACCAAGCCGAACGAGTGTTGTGGAGGCGACGGTGGGACCGAGTGCTTGATTGGTCGAATCCTCCCTTCGCACGGTGGTTTGACGGAGCCACCCTCAACATCACCGAGAGCTGTCTCGACCGGCATGCGGCCGCGACCCCCGATAAGGTGGCCTACTACTTTGAGGGAGAGGAGGGTGACACCAGGACCCTCACCTATGCCGACCTCTTAGCTGAGGTATCTCGGCTTGCCAACGGGTTGAGTTCGCTTGGGGTCACCAAGGGTGATCGTGTGGCGATCTACATGGGCATGATCCCGGAATTTCCGATCGCATTACTCGCTTGTGCGCGACTCGGCGCGATTCATTCAGTCGTCTTTGGCGGCTTCTCTCCGGAGGCACTCGCCGATCGCATCAACGATGCTCAAGCCAAGGTGCTCATCACCTGTGATCAGTCTCGGCGCAAAGGCCAACTCGTTGAACTCAAGGCTTTTGCCGATCGGGCACTTGAGAACGCTCCATCAGTCGAGCATGTCGTCGTCGTCGAGCGTACCGGCAACGATGTCGCCATGCAAGAGGGCCGAGATATCACCTATCGGGCACTGACCGAGAGCCAGCCCTCGGTCCGCGAAGCGACCGAAACCTCAAGCGAGGACCCGCTCTACATCCTCTATACCTCCGGTACCACGGGACGCCCGAAGGGCATCCTCCACACCACTGGAGGGTATCTCGTCGGTGTAGCAACTACGCATGCGCAGGTCTTTGACCTTCGACCCGACGACGTCTACTGGTGCACTGCTGACATCGGATGGGTCACCGGCCATAGCTATATCGTCTATGGACCCTTGGCCAACGGAGCAACGAGCGTCCTCTATGAAGGGGTACCCGACTATCCGGACAAGGACCGCTACTGGGCGATCATCGAAAAGTACCGGGTAACCCAGCTCTACACCGCCCCTACCTCAATCCGTACCTTCATGAAGTGGGGAACGGAGTTCCCCGACCGCCACAATATGGAGTCATTACGCATCATCGGCACCGTCGGAGAACCCATCAACCCAGAGGCATGGATGTGGTACCGGCGGGTCATTGGCGGAGATCGATGCCCGGTCGTGGATACTTGGTGGCAGACAGAGACAGGCAATATGATGATCTCTCCCCTACCGGCTATCACCGCCGCAAAGCCTGGATCAGCTACGATCCCCCTGCCTGGAATAGGTGCTGACATCGTCAATGAAGAGGGGGACTCGGTCCCACTGGGTGGCGGAGGCTACCTCGTATTGACCCACCCGTGGCCCGCCATGGCTCGCACGATCTTCGGAGACCCTGAGCGATTTGTCGATACGTATTGGTCACGGTTTTCAAACCCGAGCGCGGGGGTTTGGCGCTACTTTGCTGGCGACGGAGCCAAGCGTGACGAGGATGGCTACTACTGGCTCCTCGGGCGCGTCGATGATGTCATGAACGTCTCCGGCCACCGGATCTCGACACTCGAGGTGGAATCCGCACTCGTCGATCATCCATCGGTTGCTGAAGCAGCAGTCATTGGACGCAACGATCCTATCACCGGGCAGGCGATTGCGGCCTTTGTCACCCTTCGATCGGGAATCGTTGGGAGCGAAGCCCTCATACTTGAGCTCCGCGATCATGTTGCAGACAAGATCGGGAAAATAGCGCGGCCAGCTTCCATCGTCTTTACCGATGAGCTGCCAAAGACCCGCTCAGGAAAAATCATGCGGCGACTGCTCCGCGACATCTCCGAGCAACGAAAACTCGGCGACGTCACCACACTCGCCAACGCCGATGTCGTGCAAGAGATCGCTGATCGAGCACAGTCGATGAAGGCCTCGACTGAGGAGTAGCACCTCATCATCAGTCTCACCGCGCCAGGGGATGGGGGATTGCAGATGAAGACAACAAATTCGACCAGGACATATTGGTACCTTGCGGGTCATGATTGACGAACCCGTAAGGGCAATCTGTCACAAGGGCTAAGCGCCCATCGCCAACACCGATGGGTCCAAACAGGGGGGAAATGGACGAGCTAGTTCCACACACGCTACGCCAACAGCAGAGACAAGGCTTTCAACCACAAGGCCTTCAACCGCAACGACAGCACTCAGGTTTGCCCGTCGATGTGCGATCCCAACGACGGAACGCACTGCCCCAGGCAACCGTCGCGGGAGGCCCAAGCGACAGGCCGACCAACGCTCGAGAACCAGCGACTGGGGGGTGCCTATCGCAGTAGCCTTCGAAGACCACAGAGTCAGGACCTACAAGAATCTGATCATCTACACCAAGTCATCGTTCCTGTCGTACAGGAACACGTAAGTACCTTCTCATAGAAGAAAGGAACGTACATGTCAGCTAAGGAAACCTATGCGGATCCCGGACATTGGGCGGTTACCGCATTCTCGGCCACTTCATTGATGCTGGGTATTATTAATGCCCATCTCATCAATGGAACAGCCGTCGGCATTATCATCCCAACAGCCTTCATCTTCGGTGGCATTGTCCAGATCATCGCCGCCATCATCGAAATTGCGCGTGGCAGCACCTTTGGGGCAGTGGCCTTTGGATCATATGGTCCATTTTGGATCATCGTCGGCCTCTATCTACAGTTCTACGCCAAGACCGTAGCTCCGGCAAGCGTCGGCACTGCCTTTGCGCTCTTCCTGTGGATGTTCGCGATCATCTCCCTCTATCTCTTTATCGCATCGCTCAAGACCGACGTCGTCCTCGCGATCATCCTCTTCCTACTGGTGGTCACCTTCGTGCTTCTTGCCCTCGGACAAGGAATGAACTCGACAAGCCTGACGGAAGCCGGCGGTTGGGCAACCATCATCTTCGCTGTCCTCGGCTTCTACCATGCAGCCTCCGGCACGATCGCTTCGACCTGGGGGAAGGTACTGCTACCAATTGGACCACTCACACCAAAACCGATGGTCCCACCAGATCAGGACCCACACCATGTGATGTCACCAGTAGATCGCTGATCTACCAACCGTCAACAGAGAGAGACCCTAACCCCTCTCCCTGGTCCAACCAGTGGCCGACGTCCTTCATGGATGTCGGCCACTGGCGTTTGCAAGAGAGACAGCGAACCACATCAGCGCCGGTTCCCGATCAGGTCCGGCTCCACCGCTGCCGGGAACTATCAGAGTGTTCAACTGGACAGCGAGCGCACCAGCGTGGCGATCAGCGGCTCAAAGGGACCGCCCTTGAGTATCTGGTAGAGACGAGACGCGGTCTCGTGCGCAGCAGCGCGATCCGGCTCCCTCAGGCACACCGCGAGCTCTTCAAGCAGGTCTGGCACTGCCTCATAGACGGGGAGTTGATTCAGGCGACGTATCGCAACAGCACCTTGGCCGAGACCGGCGAAATCACCCGCGATCGCACAGCGCAAGGACCGGTCAAGTGCACTGATCACCTCGCGCTGTCGTTGACCGTCCATCTCGACCCCCTTATCCCGAACCGACGCTACCCGCATCTCGTTCGCGGATACGTCATCACTGTCAACGTAGCATCACCGTCAACGTAGCATCAAGGTAGCAAAATGACATACTTTGGATCTCGCAGCTCAATCAATGTGACTAGGAGATCGCAAAACTGCTCCTCGCTGCTCCACCGGAGCCGGTCAAGCAACATCCCCGGATCATCGAGCGTGACGCCAACCGATCGCGATAGCGCCTCAAGATTCTCAAGATCATTCCGGTCGGCCTGACCCGTTAACAGACCGAGCACTACCGAGATCCGCTCAGCAGGCTGACATTCGCCACGACCTACCTCATCGAGCACACCTCCAAGAGCGAGGGCGGTCTTCTTCGAGATCCTCACACCCATGGGAGGATCCGTCGACTAACTCGAAACGCGGAGGCCTAGATCATCAAGGAAAGCGATCATATCCTCGAAGGACAGCCCAAGAACGGCACCGATGATTTTGAGATCATCGGAACGTACGGTCATCACGCGACCGTTGAAATCCTGCCGTGAGACCTGGATCATCGACAGATAACGGCTGATGAGATCGCGTTCAGGTCCAATCATCGACGAAAGCCTGGCAAGGTCGATCGTACACTTGACCGATCCAGTAACCCGTGACCGTGCCACACCGGCACTTATCTGTCGTTCAAGCCCTGCTAAATCAATACGGCTCTGATCATCAGTCAACGAGGCCACCCGGTCCCGATTGCTGAGTGCGAAGAATTCTCGACCAGCGAGTTCTGGTGGCAATAGTTGATCGACACCGACATGGTAGAACTCCGCGAGACGCTGTAGTCGCGGTACTGAAATTGACCGCTCACCACGTTCATAGGCCCCGAGAACAGACGCCTTAAACTCTTTTTCAGAGATCGCCTCGACTGCTTGCAGCGAGTAACGCTGCTGCTTGCGTACGGATCGCAACCGCTTCCCTACTTCGCGTGCGTAGTCTCGCTCCGCCTGATCCATTGACACTCCTCGCTCCATCCCACAGAGGTCACGCGTTTACTCCGTGTAGCCGTATACTACCAGGGTTTATCGCAAATACATACCAGTGATGCCCGTAATGTCGCCAAAAGTATCGAACCTGCTACTGCTGCCGTCTCAATCCGCAAAATCGGTAGCCCAAGACTCACTCTTGGTATGGAATCAGGTGCAACAATCGCACCTGATTCGGGCCCAACCACCAGCGTGGTCACCCCCTTGGGCAAGGGGCCTCCAGCGGGATCGAGAATCGCCACTCCTTGTCCTGCTCTGGCAAAGTACTCATGCGCTGGAATCGGAGGATCAATCGCTGGCAGCCACAGACGCTCCGACTGCTGGGCTGCTTCACGAGCCACGCGCTCGAGGCGTTCCAGATGCGCTGGCGACAACTGGGCACCACCGCGCCGATCATGGACATCCGAGAGTAGATGGATACGATCAATACCCGTTTCGGTCAGTTTTTGCACCGCCCACGACAGGCGCTCACTTGAGGGCAAGAACATGGCAATCCCAATGTCGGGTTCCTCGCGGGGAACAATCGAGATATCCGAGAGCGGAACCAATCGCGCGTGGTCCTGAATCGCCTCAATCGCCACTGCACGGAACCGGCCATGACCGTCTCCAGCAAACAGGTGATCACCGTTGCGCAGGCGACGCACCGACACAAGGTGATGAGCGAGCTGCCGCGAAACGACGAGAGTCGAAAGATCGTCAACAATGATAAAAGGGTGGAGGCGCTCCATCCTCCGCTACGGCTTAAACGCCGACTTCAACTTCGAGAAGATACCATGCTCATGGTGACCGAGGACCTGTTCGCCACGCAACTCTGCGAGCTGACGAAGCAACCCCTCCTCCTCTTCGCTGAGCTCTTTTGGCATCTGCACATCCATCGCTACAATCAAGTCACCACGACCGCGACCTCGACCTGAGAGGACAGGAACTCCCTTGCCCTTGAGGTGCACCGTGGCCCCCGGCTGCGTACCTGGGGCGACCTCGATCGTCTCGGGTCCATCGAGGCTTTCGAAGTCCACCTGCGCACCGAGCGCCGCCTGCACGTAGGAGAGCGGTAGCTGCATCCACAGATCATTGCCCTGTCGTTCAAATCTCTGCGAGGGCGCGACGTTGACATGCACATAGAGACTCCCTGGCTGACCACCTCGCGGCGCAGCGGCACCCTTACCAGTGAGACGGAGCACAAGACCGTTATCAGCGCCTGGCGGCACCTCGATCGTGAAGTGACGTTCAAGGGTTTTGCGACCCTCACCACGGCAGTCAGGACAGAGATCGGTGATCACCTTGCCCTCACCATGACAGACGTCACAGGTCATGGTTGTCACCATCCGACCGAGGAATGACTGCGTCACCCGCTTGACTGAACCACTCCCCTGGCACTGAGCACAGACCGTTGGAGAGGTACCCACCTTCGCACCTGATCCACTACAGGTCGGGCACGTGGTCGGCATCTTTAAGGAGATCTCCTTCTGGCAGCCGAAGACGGCCTCCTCGAAGGCGAGATTGACCGCCGTCTCCATGTCCTCGCCACGGCGCGGACCTGGCGCCTCCTGGCCACCAAACCCTTGGCCAAAGACCGTCTGGAAGATATCGGTGAAGTTTGGTTGGAATGGGCCACCACCAAAGGGATCGCTGCCCGCCCCACCGGAGGAGCCATAGAGATCGTACTGGCGACGCTTCTCAGGATCGCTCAGCGTGTCGTAGGCCTCGGTTACAAGCTTGAAGCGGTTCTCGGCGTCCTTATCGCCGCCGTTCACATCCGGATGTAGCTGCCGAGCCAGCTTCCGATACGAACGCTTGATATCCTCGGCAGTTGCGCTGCGTGCAACGCCCAATACCTCGTAGTAGTCGACCACGTTCCTCCTTATCGCACCGCACGCGCGACTTGCGCACTCAGTGCCTCAACCGCCGCTAGTGCTCGCGAGTAATCCATCCGAGTAGGTCCAATCAATCCGATAGAGCCTACGAGTTCGCCATCGATCTCACAGGGTGCCACCACGAGCGAACACTCATTGAGTGCCTCAACTCCGCCTTCATCACCGATGCTGACCATGCTGCCGGTCTCGATCAACGTACGGATCAGGTCCACAACATGCACATCGTGTTCAAGCGTCTCAAGTACTCTCGCAACCTGATCGAGCTGTTCGAGAGCGGCAGCCGTCTTCGAAAGCTCACGTACGCGCAGTCCAACCTCTTCGCGTACCCGCAGTTCGCGTAGCGCTGCAGCTACTTCGCGGGTGACGGTGGTGACCAACGGTGCTTGGTCGTCCAACAGTGGGACCACACCAGCAGTACTCGCGTCCGGGCCGGAAACCGTGTCGAGGTCGATGAGTGCGCTCATGTCGGTACCCACCAACGTCGCCGACAGGCGCGCACTGACGTGACTCGCTACCTCGTCACTCACCTCAACGCTGGGGTGCACCGTCGTGCGTTCGACCGTGCCCTTGGACCCCACCACCACTACCAACAACGTATCTGGACCAAGGCAGAGCACCTGAATCGCCTTATAATCCTCCGTCGACACAGCCCACGTCGTCATCACTGCGGTGTAGTTGGTCTGCTGTGACAAGAAGGTCAGTGACCGCTCAAGCACATCCTCAAGTGCGCCCTTTGCCGTACGCAAAAAGTCAGCGACGTCATGTTCAATCTTGGCCAACTCAACAGGATCGAAACGCAGAAGCCGATCAACAAAATAACGATACCCACGGATCGAGGGGATACGTCCTGCGGAGACATGCGGTTGGGTTAAATAGCCCTCTCGTTCCAGATTGGCCATCTGGGAGCGTACCGATGCCGGTGACAGGTCGAGTTCAGCTGACTCCAGGACGTGCTGGGACCCCACTGGAGAAGCAGTACGAATGTACTCAACAATGACCGCGAGAAGAATCGCCTCTTTGCGTGCGCCTAGTGACTGATCAACCATAACCGAGAACCTGACCTCAACAAAATCTTTGACTACGCTATCCCACTGGATTACCCCACTAGGTGCTGTCGCACTCAGTGGCTTGTTCTATAGTCTAGCTTTCAACAGACCCGGGTTGGTTTTTTGCCCGTAACTGCACGAATCGGGCGCATCGGGCGCGCTACATCGCAAGGGTGGCCGCTTCTGTTACATTCCATTCTGTGCCGCATGCCACTCTGTGCCGTAGGCGAGGGAACATCGACACGTTACCGATACGCCGCGAAGCACTGACTAGAGAGGGTCGAACCAATAGAGCCGTGAACAGGCCCTACCACGGTCAGGTGGTTCATTCGACTCGGTGACCGAGAGGTTAACCCACTTGAGATCCCCAGCAACCGCCACCAAACAATGGCAATATGCCAGAACAGAAACGAGTCCAAGCAACGGAGCAAACCACTGACCGACACCGGACCATTCCGACACCGACAGGCTCGGCCCTAGGACGAATTCGATCCACGAAAGAACTGTCTCGCACCGCCACGACGATACCACCGTGGACCGGCCTCAACTCCCAATAGAGAAGCGGTAGCTGCTAATCCTTGGCGTGGGCCAACTGGGCCATGAGACGCGACTTACGGCGCGCCGCCTGATTCTTATGAATCACACCCTGAGATGCGGCCTTGTCGAGGCGCTTCAGTGCGAGGCGCACGGATGCATCATCCTGGGTGGTGACGGCATTCTTGACACGGGTCTTGAGCTCTGAACGCACTGCCTTGTTTCGCTCGCGCCGACGCTCATTCTGACCAATGCGCTTGATCTGACTCTTAATATTTGCCAAGGTTGACTCTCCCAGTTGCGTTCACCGCTTAAAAATCCGATCTCCCAGCATAGCATCAGGTCATGACTGGACGCGCCGTGGGCCTAAGCTTACCTGCGCATGCTGGACCAATCTCACATCCGTAACATCTCAATCATCGCCCATATCGATCATGGCAAATCGACCCTCTCTGATAGGATTCTGGAGCTCACCAAAGCCGTGGACCCTCGACTGATGCGCGAACAGTACCTCGACTCGATGGATATCGAGCGTGAGCGCGGCATCACCATCAAAGCACAGAACGCTAGCGTTGAGTGGGGGGGCCACCGGATCAATCTGATCGACACACCTGGGCACGTCGATTTTGGCTATGAGGTGAGTCGATCCCTTGCCGCCTGCGAAGGCGTCGTCTTGTTGGTGGACGCCTCTCAAGGCATCGAGGCCCAAACCCTAGCAAACTGCTATCTAGCCCTCGAACACGACCTCGAGATCGTGGCCGTACTCAACAAGATTGATCTCCCAGCCGCCGAACCCGATCTGTATGCCAGTGAGATCGAGAACGTGCTTGGTATCGATCGCACCAGTATTCTGCGCATCTCAGCCAAGACCGGTCAAGGTGTGGCCGAGCTCCTTGACGCCGTCATCGAACGGGTACCACCACCAACCGGGGATCGTGATGCCCCACTCCAGGCGCTCATCTTTGACTCGCTCTACGATCAATATCGAGGGGTCGTTAGCTCCCTCAGGGTCATGAACGGAGTGATTCGCTCCCACGACCGTGTCACCTTCATGCAAGCCCAGCGCAGCCACGACGTCGAGGAGATCGGGGCACGCCGTCCAGTCATGACACCGGTCGCTGAACTCGGTCCCGGCGAGGTCGGTTACCTGATCGCGGGGATCAAAGACGTTGGGGAGGCACGTTCGGGTGAGACGATCACCCAAGCGCATCGGCCAGCACAAGCCCCACTACCAGGCTATGAACACCCAAAGCCGATGGTGTTCTGTGGCCTCTACCCGATCGACGGTGACGAGTTTGAGGAGCTGAGGGACTCCCTTGACAAGCTCATGCTCAACGATGCCAGCTTCACTTTCGAACCGGAGACATCAGCCGCCCTTGGCTTCGGTTTCCGTTGCGGCTTTCTTGGACTCCTCCATATGGAGATCGTTCGTGAACGTCTGGAGCGCGAGTTCGGCCTCTCGTTAATCGCTACAACGCCAAGTGTGGGCTATCGCGTACTTGACACCAAGGGTGAGCTCCTCGAGGTCGCCAATCCATCCGCGATGCCAGCAGCGAACCTCATCACCGAGATCGCAGAACCCATGCTGAAGGTCAACATCATCACACCGGCCACGTACATCGGTACCATCATGGAACTTGCCCAGTCAAAACGGGGTGAGCTGGTAAAGATGGATTACCTCTCTCCCGAGCGGGTCGAGATCAACTATCGCCTGCCATTAGCGGAGATCGTGATCGACTTCTTCGATACGTTAAAGAGCAGAACAAAGGGATACGCCTCGCTCGACTACGAGCCCGATGGGTATCAGCCGGCCAACCTGACCAAACTCGATATCCTCATCGCTGGTGAACCAGTCGATGCGTTTTCTACCATCATCCACCGTGACAAAGCCTATGACTATGGGCGTCGGCTGGTTGCCAAACTGCGTGAACTCATTCCACGTCAGTCATTCGATGTTCCGATACAGGCCGCTATCGGCACCAAGGTCATCGCGCGAGAGACGGTCAAGGCCTATCGCAAAGACGTTATCGCCAAGTGCTATGGGGGTGATATCACCCGTAAACGCAAACTCCTTGAGAAACAGAAGGAGGGCAAGCGTCGTATGAAATCAGTCGGTCGCGTCGAGATCCCACAGGAGGCGTTCGTCTCCGCGCTCAGCATCGGAAGCTAGCGCATCGATCGTCGCTACCGATCCGGCCCGGCGCGCGATGACCACGGCCACCCACCACAACATCGCAAAGGCACTAGACTAGTGACGTGGTTTTTCCCAAATCCCAGCGCAGCCAGGCGAATTGCCAGGGTCGTTCGACACTGAGTCGTTCGACACTGACAAGCCGTATCGGAGTGACCGCCCTGGTATTAGTCTCCATTCTGCTTGCCCTGACAATAGGTAGCCTGTGGCTCGGGATACCGCTCGCCATCGCTGTGACGGTGTTCGTGATCAAAAAGCGCAGTTGCCTGTACCACCTACCACCGCCGCCCCCAAACGATTGACCCACGACAAGTAGCCCACCACCGCTCATTCGAACGCCTCCTGTGCTACGCCCCACAGGTAACGCACCAACACTGCATCACCCAAACATTTGGGTAGCACCATCTCTCGGAAGGCAACCACAGTCGCGGTAAAGCCTTCTCGCTTACCAGGCCACCGCTATCTGCGACTTCGCCGTAACTTTGGGCCACTCACCATCGTTTGGCGGGTCCTCACCCGCGAGCAGCATCATCGGCAAGACGGCCCCTGCCTGGCATCAACCCCGCCAAGAGGAGACAATGTAGTGCCGGTCGCCAACCGCCCAGATCTCCATAGGCTCACCAGTCGGCACGGTAGTGAAGAACCCGCATCAGGAGTATCCTCGTGCACGTCCCAGCGCTGAATTCGTCGGAAGCGGCATTGGTGGAGCGTGCAGAGCACGGTGCTCTGCATCCAAACCACACAACAGCCGAATGCTCGTCCAGGTCGCATTGCTAGCCCAATGCACGGCAAGGTAATGTGCACAAAGTAAAGGACCTTTGGCCCTGGCAACCATTTTGAAGACACACTATAATCAACTTATCGTGAGCGTAGACGCGGTAGTAAGGCTTATGGGATAGGAGTACAATCATGAAACTGACGAAAACGATTCTAGGACTAACAAGTGTTGCAGCATTGACAGCTGGCACTACAGCAGCGGCGACGATTCTTGGTTTTGGAGCCCAGGCTTATGCTAGTACTCCAAGCTTCACACTTACCTGTCCCGACATTCCGGTGGCTGGTACCGTTCCATTCACGGCAACCCTCGTAGGTACAGCTACTCCCAGTACCGCAAGCAAAGGTTCGACCGTCTCACTGAATGGACTTACCCTCGATGTAACCGTTCCAAAGAATTTGGTAGAGCTTGGAGTACAGTTCAAACTCAAGACACTTCCTCTTTCGTTCGTCATCCCGGTGGTGACAACAAGTGGATCGCCATCCACTATTGATGAGACCTTCGCCGGCAATCTCCCCATACCAGCAACCCCTGCGTCGGTCTCCATCTCGTTACCTGCATCACCATCGACTGCCACTACCACCGCCACCGCACCCGGAACCTTGGCCTTCTCCGTTCCAACAACCGGGGTGCAGTTCACTGTCGAAAACACCATTAAGAGTTCCTGCACCGTACCACAGGCCGAGACCATCGCTAGCACGACGGTGACCTCACCGAGTCCAACGACTCCACCGTCATCATCGAGCACCCCACCGTCATCAACGAGTACCCCCTCACCGACACGCTTGGTCACCGGACCTCCACAAGCCCCGGGCGGCTCACCCCTTCTGCCGATCGGCATAGGGGTGGCAAGCCTAGGCGTCGCAGGTTTGGTCGTCCTCCGAGCCAAGAGGGTCGTGGGGAGGGCAGACGCTCGGTCTGACTCCTAGCAGCACCAACGCTAGGGCTAAGCAATGACGAAGTCACTCTAGCTTCTGGGTCACTCCTGCCAACAGCGAGCGTCCTGCCATGCGCGGGACGCTGTGGTGATCGGCACGGACGCCTACTGAGGTCGAGAGCGGTCACTAGCCTGGGCTGGGATCGTGATCGTTTCGCAGCGTTTTACGCTCGATTAACGATGCCAAGCTGCTTGCAGTCAGTTGAGGTGCCGACCGTTGGTGCCCTCCTCCTCGCATACCCCGCCGAGCTCAGCCAGAACAACTCGAGCTCTTCAAACCTCGATGCGACCACGAGAGCGCACTGCTCACGCTCAATATATTGGAGTGCTTGGTCGCAAACCATCATCTCTTAAGACTACCCTGCCGCGTTGGCAGCATACACAATTGAACCCACATGATGGGAGCTCACCTCGAAACACAGGCCAGTCTATTACCACCTCTACCTAACAAGTAATTCCTCACCAGCGTACGACTACTGCTAACCTCATAGGTTGGATGTGCTAAGTACATGCCACTGCGGGGCTAATATTATGACCTAAACACACACATCAATAGCCTCATCAATTACAAGCTAACCATAGACAGTTCAGAAGCAGGCGAGACCCATTACTACTTGGCCCAAGACGAGTATCAATCTCGACTGAAACAAATATTTCTCGCGTATATGATTATATATTTGAAAGTATCCAGGTGTAGTATTATTTATATTCAGTGGATGATTGGAGATTTCTGTGAACGCAGGAGATACCGCATGGCTCTTGGCCAGTGCTGCGCTAGTGATGTTCATGACGGTGGGGCTAGCCTTCTTTTACGGAGGTCTAGAACCTCAACGAAACGTCCTACACATGTTAATGATGAACTTCTTTTCCATCTCCCTGGTGACCGTCTCATGGGTGAGCATAGGGTTTAGCCTCGCCTTCGGCCCTGACATGGGCCATGGCTTCATCGGCGATCTGCATTATGCCTTCTTGATGCACATGGGCGGAGTCTGGCCTGGCACGCATGTACCCAAGCTCGCCTTTATGGCGTTCCAGTTGATGTTTGCGATCATCACGCCAGCATTGGTCAGTGGTGCTATCGCTGGACGCGTGAAGTTCAGTTCTTGGGTCGCCTTCGTCCTCGCTTGGAGTATCGTCGTCTACCCTCTCCTTGCACACTGGCTTTTTGACTCAAGTGGTTGGCTTTATCGACTGGGCGCACGAGACTTCGCCGGTGGCGCGGTAGTACACGCGAGTGCTGGTACCGCCGCCCTGATCTTCGTCTTGATGTTAGGCCCAAGAATCAAGCAGTCCCGTGCGACCTATGCACCACATTCAGTCCCCTTGGTGCTCCTCGGTGCAGGTATCCTTTGGTTCGGCTGGTTTGGCTTTAATGCGGGGTCGGCTCTCGGCTCCGGCCAGCTTGCCGCAAACGCCTTCGTGGCCACTCAGCTGGCAGCAGCCAGTGCAAGTATTCTCTGGGCGTTCATGGAGCGAGCCGTTACCGGTCGGGTCACGGTCATCGGGATCGCCACCGGTGGCGTGGTAGGTCTCGCCACCATCACACCAGCGTCCGGCTTTGTAGGCCCAATGCCAGCGCTGCTCATCGGCGCCCTTGCAGGGGTCGTGAGCTTCTCGGCGGCTCGCCTCTTGCTGCGTTGGAAGCGATTCGATGACGCCTTTGGCGTAGTCGCGTGCCATGGAGTAGGTGGATCCTTCGGCATGCTGCTCGTTGGCATCTTTGCGGATTATCGCTCCAACCCCGCCGGTTTAGTAAGAACAAACGGCTCGCATATCAACGGATTGATCTTCGGGCACTGGGCCTCCCTCGGAGATCAGGCAATCGCTGTTATCGCTGTTATCGCGTTTACTGCTGTGGTAACGTTCGTCATACTGATCGTGATCAAGGCAGCGAACGGCCTTCGAGTCCCTGAGGTCGAGGAGGTTGGCGCAACCGGCTTGAACTCCCTGTTTGACCAGGTGGCCTATGAGTCTGAGCCCGCTCCTGCGAACAACTGACGATGTCATAAGATACTCGCAATCAAGGAGAGACCGAAGCCACCCTAGCGCCACTTCACCTCGGATGGAAAACCTTTCTACATGCCTACTGCAGACAGGTGTCTCAGGAAACGTTCGATATTAGAACGCACCAGGAGAGCATCCTAAAGGTGACCTCGGAGTAGAAGACTGACAAGCTATCGCAGCGGCCGACGCGATGCACCGTTCAGATCGCGATCTGTCGGCACCTCCCAGCTTGCCAACTCGCACCCAGGAAATCAACATCACTCATGCTCTCCGGCCGCCTGAAGTATGGTCAGAGCAACCATCCTGGCGCGGTCTTGGGTTGTCGCAAAACTGGAAAACAATGCAGGCTCCTCGCACTCGAACACACGTGAACAAGCGAGTGGTGAAGTCTATGACCATCATTAAAAAGCTGCATTGCGATCCTTGCGGACCGAACGCTCCTTCAAACCTTGATCGAACCACCGCGTCAAGAAAATGCGCTACGGCCCCAGAAGCAACAGTCAACATGCACCCGACAAGCACAAGTCGCAGGCCGCATTACCTCTGCCGAATCATCGCCATAAACTCTCAACGACTCCAAACAGACAGCGCGCCAACCAGGCACAATGAGTCCCGCTTGACAAAGTACACCCAATAGAGTTAGAGTTGCTCTAATTCCATCCTAGGGTTGTGTGCCGAGGGGATGAGGTCGTGGTGCTCCCGAGTGGGAGCACAGGGTTGGTGCCCCTCCCCTAGGACGGCCGAAACCATCCTAGGGTTGTGTGCCGAGGGGATGAGGTCTTTCATTGGGCCAGCACGCTCGTTCGTGCGCTATGGTGTTGAGCAACCGACTTGTCCTGTCGTCTCCAGCCATCGATGACCACCTGCAGTTCATTCACGCTGTTCATCACCTTGGTCATCAGTTCGTCGGTTCCACGGAGCGCACGCAATTCATTGACACTCCGAGCTACCGCAGCAGCCAACTCTGGTCGGATACCAATCGTGGCACCAACTTCCGAGGGAAGAATTTCGCCAGCCACGAGAACCGCCTTAGCCAACCCAGCCGCGTCAATATCGGGCCAAGTCGCCACACTCAGGTCGTGTACAAACCCGAAGAGACCATCGCCGTGACTCTTCATGGCACATTGCGCAACTACCCTCAACCCTCTCTGCACAACCAGAGCTTCGAGACGATCCAGCGAATGCCCAGGGTCAAATCCATAGGTCATGAGAACCGCTACCTGGGTCGCGGCACCAACGGGTAGCTGACCAACTAGCCTCTCCGTCGCCGGGCTCGCATGCTGCCCGCCGACGACCAGACCATCCACCCAAGTAGCCAGCACCAAAAGATCAAAATCTGCCACCATGTCCGAGCTAACCTGATCAACTGGAACCGCAACAATCTCATTCGTTACTGAACTCAACAGATCGGCAAGCCTCAACGCCAATGCTCGCGTCGTACCCCCGGGCGAGTCAATGCTGATGAGCACTCTCGGTGGACGTAGTCGCCCTACCACCGACGGGGCGAGCCTCGAGGAGCGATCCAACAGGCTCCTACCCAACTTACGTCCTTGGGCCATCGCCTCGACGACCGTCGAGGGTCCAATCAAGGAATCTCCAACCACGTAGATATGATCCTTCAAGGCTATCTGTGCCCGAGCCCGAGCATGTTCTCGGCCGACGGATAGATCACCGACGGCCATCCGTCGAGAGACATCATTGGCGAGACCGTTAAAGATGCCACTGGCCACCCAATGGCGATCCTTAATAATTGGAACCTCTTTGCGAACTGGCAGCGACGGAAACGTGGCTAATAGATCGGGTTCAATGCGATAACCGAGGGCTGCAACGACCTCATCTACCTCCATGACCCGGAAGACCTTATCCGTCACCTTGGGACGCTGTTGCCGATCTTCCTGTACCGTGGCCACCAAGGTCGCCGCGATACGACCATTCGCCAACGGTCGAAGACTGGCTACCGTCACCGAGAACAGGACTTCAACGCCCTCGTGTTCCGCCTCCCCAAGTTCATCCGGGCGGACAAGCGAGAACCGACGATCCATCCAGTCAACACAGGTCGCCGAGCCGCCAAGGCGACGGGTCATGCGAGCGACATCCATGGCGGTATTACCAGCACCTACGACGAGGACATTCTTTGGACCCGTCAGTTCCACAGGATCATCTGAGTGATCCATGATGGTATGGTAGGCGCGATCAAGAAAATCATTGGCCTCGGTCACGTGCACGTTCTCTTTACCTGCTGCGGTGATGGGCAACGGAGCGTTCGCACCTTGTGCGATGATAACCGCGTCGAATGAGCGCGTCAGATCCTCAAGAACCTCTAACGACACCCGCGTGTTGGGGACGACCTCGACGCCAAGGTCTTCGAGTTGCGAAGCTACGCGTGACACCACCGCATTAGGCAGGGTAAACTCGGGAATTCCAGAGCGCAACAGACCACCGATCTCGGCGCCAGCCTCAAAGATGGTGACTTGACCCCCACCTCTTGCGACGACGTCGGCGACACCGATGCCTGCAGGTCCTCCACCAATGACCGCGACCGAGAGCCCCACTGGCTCCGCCTTCGTCGATACTGGCGTACTCCGATCCGCTAGATAGCGCTCGATCTCATGAATCGCAACCGGCATGTCACCCGCGAGTGCGAACGAACAGGCACCCTCGCATTGGGTTCCAGTATCACAGACCCGCGAACAGATCTCCGGCATCGACGATGTCGCCGCGAGCACCGCCCGGGCACCATCGAAGTCGAGGTTGCGGGCTGCCGCAATAAACGCAGGGATGTCATTATGGGTTGGGCAGCCACGAACACACGTCGCATCCGGGCAGTTCAAGCAACGGCTCGCCTCTGCGATCAGCTCATCATCATTCAAGAAGCCCACACGAACTTCATGCAAATCCGCTCGAACATCTTCTGGCTCAAACAGATGCGCCGGAACTCGTGCGTCCACCCGAACCGCTCCCTCGACGTGAATCGCAGAGAAGGGGCAGGTACGCTCGCATTGGCGACAGGCAACACATACCGACCCATCGACATCGACCGTGTAGGTGAACTCGTCCAGGCTGATCGCCTCGACTGGGCATCGCACGAGGCACTCCTGACACCCGGAACACCGATCCTTCAAAACCGTAACTTTTGGAAATTCGCTTATTGTCATGTCAATCACCCCTAAGACGCCGCATGCATAATGATGTACAACCAACCGGCAACCCCACCGAGAGCCACCATGAGCGTGACCGCTGCAACCTTCGCCCCTACCACATGTTGGGTCAGTGGAGCGAGATCGCGGCGAAAGATCTTGAGCACTGCGTAGATACTTCCGATGATGCCAATCGCCATCACCACCAACTGCACATCGACGATCGCCGGGTTGGAGATCAGGTGATAGTTCACCAGCGACCACTTTGAGGTGTTCACGCCAAAGATCTGCACAATGGCTGGTATCAGTCGTGGAACGTGCTTAAAGAACTTCGGTAGCTGTCGGGCAAAATAATCCATGCCAACAATCGGGATCAGCGCGTACGATAGCGGAAGGAAGACCTGGCGGAATGGATTCACCTTCTCCATGAAGTTGCCTTCTGCATGAACCCCTCGGGCAGGATCAAGGAAGAGCATCTGATAGCCCTTGAAGAGTGCCGCCGTGAGCACCGCACCAAGGACGATGATCACCAAATAGTCGATCGGATTTGGATAGTGGTTCCACCCCGTCATCCGGTTGAGATAGTTATCAAGACTGGTATAGACGTTGGTAGCGTTGACCTGCTGGAACAGGACCAACCCCCACAGCAAGGCGACAGCCCAGGCGATGTCAGCACGACGACGCTTCGGCGCAATGACCGAGGTGAGTGGGCTCTGTAGATAGAAGCCTACGTTATTTGAGGGGCAAGCTTTGTAGCACTCCGTGCAAAGTCCACAGGCGGCATTCGACTCGGCAGAGCCTGGCCAGGTATACCATGGACATCCATAGCCAGAGCTACCACCCCGCATGCAGTCCTTCGTGGTGCAGGCAAGACAGACCGCCCGATCGTTGGTTCGGAAACCAGCCACTGACCCCATCGAACCAACCGAACCGATCAGGGCAGACAGTGGGCAGAAGTAGCGGCAGAAGGTGCGGCGTTCGAAGACCAGATAGAAGGTCACCGCTGAGACCACGATACCGAGCACCATCCATGAGGTGTCGCGCGGTGTCCCTGGTCCAGCGATGTTGAAGTACTCCTCTAGAAAGGTGAGGAAGACAAAGGTTCCCACTGAGAGGGTAAAGCCCCACTGGGCCCAACTCTCAGGAAGCTTGCGGCCAAGGCCGAGCGGTTTCTGCAGGCGCTTAAAGAACGTTCGCCGTTGGATCCACTCGGCAAAACCACCAAAGGGACACATCGAACACCAGGCACGACCGATCACGGCCATCATCACAAAGACGAGACAGAACCAGAGATACCAGGTGATAGCCGTTGCAAAGTTGATCCCTGGATCGGCAACACCAAGGAACCCGAGGAAGATCACCAGCCAGAAGATGATCTGGTTCGGGATGATCATCAAAAACTGCGTGGCCCGCTTGGAGAGAATCCGGGCGATTACGGGGTGACTCGCCACATTGGCCGATTTCGATGGATCCGTCGCCTTGAAGCGATCCTCACTCGCCACCACTGGTATGTGAAGACGCTTCGAGATCACATCATCAGTTACCAATTTTACTTTTGTCGGTTCGACTTTTGTCACCGCTTCCCTCCTCAGCACACTTGCTCAACACAATCCGTACTAATCATTAGCGTCGGACTAATGGTTAGTGTAGTTGAGTGATTTTACTTTGTCAAGTCGAAGGGTAACCTTTAGCTATGAACTTATCGATGTCACGCCGCAGCGACTATTGCGTACGAGCAGCGCTCTATCTCGCAAGGACTGCGGAGCGCACCGAGGCGACGAAGGTCAAAGAGATCGTGGCAGAGATGGGGATACCCGCCAGCTTTGCCTCTCAGATCCTCGCCGACTTGGTACGCACCGATATCGCAACGTCCAAACCTGGACGCGACGGCGGTTATCGGCTAAAACGAGATCCCGGATCGATCACCCTCCTCGAGCTCGTCGAGGCTGGTGAGGGTCCGCTTCGCGCCGATCACTGCGCGCTTGGCAATGGACCCTGTCGATGGGATACCGTCTGCCCACTGCATGCCAGCTGGCAGTCGACCGTCGCCGCCGTACGCGAACAGCTCACCACGATCACCCTCGCCACGATTGTTGAGGAAGACATCCGTCTTGAAGGCAAACACGAGGAACCCGTCGATGGTCACCGTTTCTTCCATAGCATCGAAGCAGAGGACTCTAGCTTTGTCGAACTACCACTTCCTAGGCTCGAAGAGTCACTTGGACACCTTCGCGACCAGCAACTCCTCGAGGAACTACGCGACCCGCTCCACAGTATTGAATCCATCGGCACTACGAATCTCGCAATGGCCTATCTCCTCGAAGGTGGGCGGCGGCTCATCCTTGAGCTGATCAGCTCCGGTGAAGAGACCATACGCCTTGAGCTCAATCTCGAGCCTATCGCGATCGACCCCCAACGAGTGGAGCTCAAAGGACACGCCAAGATCCGTACCAATAGATCGATCGATCCTGCTCCACTGGTCCGCCTCATCCTCAACAGAACCGCTCGGCTCCTTGAGACCGTAGCGGCCGAGCACTGACGCTCCGGGGAACGATTCACCGAGTCCTCGCGTTAGCACTCGCATATGACCTGTGCTCTCTGGCTCCGTGGCGATCTCCGACTCTCCGATCACGCTGGTTTTGCGTTGATGTCCCAACAAACCGAGCCTTGGGTCGCGTTTTTCAACCTGGACCCATCGCTTGCACACGCACTGACACCCCACAAGCGTACGTACCTCATGTCAGCACTGGGAGACCTCGACGAACGCCTCAGCGGAGGACTGAGTCTGCTGTCTGTCGACCCCGTAACGGCATTACCGGGGATCTTCGCAAGGTACGGCATCGACACCGTCTACACCCATGGCTCGGTCGGTCCCGGCATGCGACGCCAACTCAACCGTGCCGCCAAGGCCTTTCGCAACCAAGGCATCACCTTGGAGGCGCTCGATACCGCCTACGCTGTGCCCCCGGGCACCCTACGAGTGCAGGGCCCATCAGCATCCGATGCGCCAGTGGCACAGGGTTATCGTGTCTATACTCCCTTCTATCGAGCCTGGCGCCCACTGGCACTTGGAACCGAACCCATCGAGGCTCCTCTCACCATCCCCCCCGAACGGATCACTCGCGACTTTACACTCGGCACACCCACCGAGGCTGGGGGTGAACGTGTCGCTCATGCCGATCTCGAGCGTTTCCTCCATGAACGACGCACTCGCTACCGATCAGATCGAGACTTTCCCGATCGGGCGGCCACCTCGGCTCTGAGCACGCATCTGCACTTTGGCACCCTGCATCCACGCACGATTATCGCCGCCCTTGGTCCAGATGATGAGAAGTTTCTCGCCGAACTCGCCTGGAGGGAGTTCTACGCCGATGTGCTCCATCACCATCCAAGCGCGACAACGACGGAGCTCGATCCTCGCTTTCGATCGATGCAATGGAGACAGGACGATGACGAACCTGAGCTCCTGGCGGCCTGGAAACAGGGGCGAACCGGCTACCCGCTGGTCGATGCGGGGATGCGGGAGTTGCGCGCAACCCATCTGATGCATAACCGTGTCCGCATGGTCACCGCCTCCTTCTTGATCAAGGATCTCCACTTTGACTGGCGCATCGGCGCCCGTTACTTCGAGGAACAACTCCTCGACGGCGATCTCGCCTCTAACCGGATGAACTGGCAGTGGGTTGCCGGCACAGGGACAGATGCTGCCCCGTATTTTCGTGTCTTCAATCCGATACTGCAATCGAAAAAGTTTGACCCCGATGGTAACTACATTAGACGGTGGGTGCCAGAGCTGGCTGGACTCAGTGCAGATGCGATCCACGCTCCGTTCGAGCATCTCGATCCGACCAGCATCGACTACGCCACCCCAATCGTTGACCATCGCATCGAGCGCCAAATCACCTTGGCACGCTATGAGGTAGCGAAACGATCGGACTGACCCAACTCGCCACAGCGAATGAATCCAGACAGGAACCTGCGTGCGTCACCACTAATTTAGTAAGCATATATACTATCTGCATGATTGAGATCACTGGCGCAAGTGTCAACGCAAAGGCACAACCCTCAGCCATCTTCGCCCGTTGGGTGGATCATGCAACCTGGGCAGAATGGGACACCGATACCGAGTGGGTGCGTCTCATGGGTCCAGTGGCGACGGGAACCCGTGGGGTGATGAAGTCAAAAGGCGCACCAAAAACGAAGTTCGTCATCAGCGCCTGTATCCCCGATCACGAGTACGCTGACACGACGAAGCTCTTTGGTGCAACACTTGTCTTTGCGCACTGGGTTGAGCCCGATGAGGACAATCGTGGCTCTCGACTCGACGTCGCCGTCACGATCGAGGGACCACTCGCCTTTGTGTGGGCAAGGATCCTCGGTCCTGGATTCAAGAGATCGGTGGGAGCAAGCCTTGACCGGCTCGTAGCGCTTGTCGAGGCACCATGAACGCCTGGCTCGGGGTGGTCTCCGCCGAGCATGTGCGACGGGGCGTAGGCGCTGGCATCGCACAGATCGGACATGGCAAGCGTGCGGGACTGGCGAGGATGGCCGAAGGTGACATCCTGGTGTACTACTCACCCACCAAGCGTCTGGGCGATCCGGTGAAGCTGCAACACTTCACCGCTCTTGGAACGGTCGCTAACAGCGAGATATGGCAAGCCGATGAGGGCGACTTCAAACCCTATCGTCGCCGCATACGGTACGAGTCCATACGTCCACTCCCCCTCCAAGAGGTCAGCTCGCTCCTGGATCTGACCGCGGATGCCCATTGGGGCTACCAGCTCCGTCGTGGTCTCGTCCCACTCACACCGCACGACCGCGAGCTCCTCTGGCAACGGATGGTGATCAGCTGATGGGAACGAATCGTGGGCAATAACACCCCGCACAAGCGAAGGCTAGCGAGCAACTTCTCAACTGATCAAGAGAGCCCTGGCCTTGGTCTTTGGCGACTCAGCAACACCTGGCAAGCCCACCAGCGACGAGCCCTTGTGCCCTTTGGTCTCACCCACGTCCAGTTTGTCCTCCTCGCATCGCTCGTTTGGCTGGAAGGAGATACGCCGATTACCCAAAACCAACTCGCACACTTCGCCCACGTCGATCCGATGATGACCTCTCAGGTCCTTCGCGCATTAGAGAAGAAGGGGCTGCTCCGCCGCGAGCGTCATCCAGGTGATGCACGAGCCAGAGCGCTGATCGCCACGCCGGAGGGAGTCGCGGTAGCGAACCGCGCCAATAGTGCGGTCGAGGAGGCGGATGCCACCTTCTTCGCAGCGCTCACCGTCGACGAACGTGTCTTTTTCACACAGATACTCGCACGCCTCAATGAAGAGGCACCGCGAAGCGCACCCGAGCCAGGAACCCAACGCCACTGACGACCGTCCACGCCCCCGCCTCAAGGAGGGTTGGGCGAAAACGAACGAGAACCACCGCGAAGGCACCGTTCACGCCCCGACAAACAGCCGGGTGATACGTGCAACGAGCAGTTCAAGAACGGTGTCGGGATCGAGCATGGATGCACCGCGCAGATCCCGGGCCGCATCGGCGAGCCAGCCAACGATCAATCCGACTGATCGGTAGTTGAGACGTCTGGCAGCGTTCAGCATGTTGCGCAGGGCAAAGTCGGGCGGTTTGCGTGCGCCTACCGCGTCAAGGGCCGCCTTGGCCTGCTCAATACTGCGCACCCCTGGCGACACCAACACTGCGATGTCGAGGTAGCGGCGCTGTAGCACCGTGATAAGGAGCTGCGGGGCCTTCTCTGCGGCGAGGAGCCGCTCCAGCGTGCCCATCGCTTTCCCGACATCACCGCGTTCGATCGCGTCGGTCAAATTCCAGAGTGGGACCTCTCGCGCCTGACCGAGATAGGGGCGAACGTCCTCGACGTCAAAGCTCGTGTTGGGGCGCTGGAGCCCTGCCAGCACTTGAGCCAGCGGATTGACCTGTGAGAGGTCGACACCTGCGTGTTCGGTGACGAGCGCCAGTGCCTGGTTCGTCAAACGAACGCCAGCTGCCTGGAAAACTGAGCCGATGAAGCTGCGTCGTTCGGCCTCCTTGGTGACGGAGAGCTCCACCTTCTCGATCACTGGATCCTGCAGGCTGCTCAGAGCCTTCGGCAATCGCTTGTCGGTGCTGTAGAGCGTGACGATATGCTCCTTGGCCATCGCGGCAAAGCCCTCCGCAAGGAAGGGCGCGTCCTCGGCCTTCACAACCTCGAAGGAGCGAACGAGGATCCGAAACCGGTTGACGAACATCGGCACCTGCGACAGCATGCCGACAAGGTCAGCGATCTCATCTTCTCGCAAATCAAAGACCCTGAGTTCCTCGCTGGCGGGATCAAAGCAGTTCATCTCCTGGACGATACGCTCCTCGAGAACGATCGGGTCGGCCGCGACCACCAGAGCTATCGTACGCGCCGCCACCTAAGACTCGAGCGAGGTCGCATGGATACGGTCCCCGCGGAGCGCGGCGATGGTATCGAGGGCCTTCACGGTGCCGAGGACATCATGCACTCGAAAGATCGATGCCCCCTGAATCATGGCAAAACTTGCCGCTGCGATCGAGGCCAGCCGCCGCTGACCAATCTCGAGGCCAAGCGCTTCGCCGAGGAAGCCCTTATTGGAGGCGGAGATCAACACCGGGTATCCCGTCGCAACAAGTTCCTTCGTTTCTCTGAGGAGAACGAGCGACTGCGTGGTCGTCTTGCCGAGGTCGAACCCTGCATCGATGACGATTGAGGTGGGATCCACACCGTCTGCGAGTGCCTGTTCGACCCGCCGACTCAGGAAATCGCGCACATCTGTGACGAGGTCATCATAGATCGGATTCGGATCGGGCACCCGGGGTTTGAGACGAATATGGGTAGCCACGACTCCTGCTCCATGGCGTGCGGCGATCTTCGTATACTCTCGATCGCCGAATCCGGAGATGTCATTGCCTAGATGGGCACCCGCCGTCAGCACCGCATCGAGCACCTCTGATCTCCAGGTATCCACCGAGATCGCAACGTCGAGCCTGCTAGCTATAGCCTCGACCGCTGGCACCACCCGCTCAAGCTCTGCCTCGAGGGTGATCTCCTCACCAGGGCCTGCCTTCACGCCACCGATGTCGAGAATATCGGCACCCGCAGCGACAAGGCTATCAGCCTTGTCGAGAAAACGATCGAACGCAAAGTAGCTGCCCTTGTCATAGAAGGAGTCGGTCGTTCGGTTCAAGATACCCATGACGATCGGTCGAGCGAGATCAAGGGAACGATCTCTGAGACGCAAACGGTCCAACAGGGGCCTCGCTAAAAGAGTCGAGAGGTAAAACGTCGCCGATACTGGCTGATCCTGGCATCACCGTCGGGCAGTAAATTGAGCAGATCTAGGAAACGTTGGCGCGCATCCTCATCGTTCTTGACCGCCTCAAGGAGCTCATCGAGCTCTCTGGTGATCTCGTCCTCACTCAGCCCAGCATCGCCCTCCTTGGCGAGTCGGATCTTGGCCTTGAGCTTTGCGATCTCTGGGGTCTCTGGGAACCGAGCGAGAATGACCTCCGCTTCGTCGAGTTCCCCTCGATCAGCCAAGAGCTTGGAGAGCGAGAAGCCGGCGACCTCATTGGCTGGTTCAAGCTCAAGGGCTTGCCTGAGCGCTGGCTCATTCCCCTCCTCGATCAGGACATCGACCACCGTCTTGGCCGGTGCAAGCTTGGCAACAAACTCGCGAACCGCAGACTCTGGGTAGGCACCCACAAAGCTATCGACGATCTTGCCATCCTTGATTGCAAAGACCGCTGGGATACCTTGGACCTTGAAGGCTTGGGCAGAGGCGGGGTTATCGTCGACGTTGATCTTGACGAGCTCAACCTTGCCGTCGGTCTCAGCGACCACCTTCTCGATGATCGGGCTCAGGGTTCTACACGGTCCACACCAGGGTGCCCAGAGATCGACCACCACCGGTCGTTCCTTGGAGGCCTCAATCACATCCTGCTCAAAGGTAGCATCAGTTACGTCCATAGCCATGGATTCTATTCGGAATGCAACGGCTCTCAAGGTCATGACCTTCCGGGAGGAGCAGAATCGGGTACCATGAGACCATGGCCACACATGACAGTCCCCTCCCCGACGAGGCACAGGAGTGGATCCGACAGAACGCAAATCTCACAGGCCACCTTGAGGCCCAACTGTGCCCAGGGGGACGCTCCAATCTCACCTACCGCGTGCACGACGCCAATGGGCATGCCGTTATTGTGCGACGCCCACCACAAGGCATGGTACTCCCCACCGCCCACGATATGGCGAGGGAATTCCGTTTCCTCTCGGCTCTGGCTCCGCTCGACTTTCCAGTCCCCACACCTATCGCCTTCTGTAATGACTCATCCTTGCTTGGGGCACCCTTCTACCTGATGAGCGAGGCCCAAGGGTTGATCCTTCGCAACCAGGAGGGTGCACAACACCTTACCGTTGCAACGCGAGCAGCGATTGGACCAAACCTGATCGCCACCCTTGCACTACTCCACTCCTACGATCCAACGGCACTGGGGCTGACGGGAGGGGGCGATCCTCGGGAGTATCTCACGCGCCAAATCGACCGATGGCTCCGACAGGTCACAAAGGTCACCACGTTCGCCCCGAGAGTGACGGAGACGGTGACCCGGGTGGGTGCTGATCTCCTCGAACAGCTACCGGCGACCACCCAGGTCGGTATCGTTCATGGCGACTTTCGACTCGATAACGTCGTGGTCAACTCCGATGGGACGATACAGGCCGTGCTCGATTGGGAGATCGCCTCTATCGGCGACCCGCTCGCCGACATCGGCATCTTTGGGGTCTACTGGATGGACGCCGACGACACTCGCATGAACGGCATCAACAGTGCGACCAAGCTTGAGGGTTTCGCCTCCAGGGTGGAGCTTTATGCGCTCTATGGGGAACTTCGACGGATCGATCCCGCACGTATTAGCTACTATCAACACTTTGGGAGCTGGAAGCTGGCTTGCATCCTCATCGGCGTCGTTGAGCGTTACCGCATGGGTGCCACAGGGGGAGATAGCTCTAGTGTCGACGGCTATCCAGCACTCATCGACGAACTGCTTGGGGCGGCCCAGCTCAGCCGATGACCAACGAAACCCAGCTCCCCCAGCCTTTCGCTGCCGCAAGAGGCCTACCGGCGAGGTACTGAACTGGTTCACCACCCGACACCTCGTTGGCAATACCCACTATTTCCTTGGTTTACCAAGCGGACTCTCGACTGACCTCTGCCGTTCAGTGCATCGGGATCCAGCCAACCTCGCGGTCAGCGGATGAGTGTGGTCGCCTGGTGCGGCCAACGACATTTATTTGGTAACGATCGGTGACATCTTCGTTCACGATCGTGATAGAGCCTCCCACTGTTCCCCCTGACCGACTCCAAAATACGACTCCGACCCGACGTGCCGCCTCGACCTCATCCACGCTGATGTCTTCCTCGATGAGACTCGTCTCCACAAGGGAGACGATTGTTGCAAGGTCAGCCTTGGTCTCCACTGACCATGACTGTTGCGCGTGTCCATCGCTGCCGCTGCCACCACCACCGCGAGCCATCGTCACCTGTGGCGAGCGCATCAGTGCGCTCAATTGCGGGAGCTCCAGCATCTCGGGATGACGACGGCCGTCTCCGAGTTCCATCTCGATCATGCGCCGGTTCATTGTCCGCACCAACGATCTGGTCATCTCGCCCTCGGGGTAGAGAGTCACATCCCATCCTCGGCCCAGCTCCAGTGATGCGAAGCGGAGCTGGATCGTTCCTTCCTCCAACGGCAATTTTCGAAAGTGCGGTACCTTCGAACTGGTGATCTCCTCCATTCCTTCTCGCTGGAGCACAGATCGATACATCGCCGCCAGTTCTTGCACCCCCTGAGCGGAAAGACAGGTCACCACGATGTGTTCCTCTTCGTCCTCTAAGCGCTGATAGCGCGAGAGCACCTCAAGAGCATCATGGGGAAGCGGTAGTGGCACTCCCAGGTTTGGGACGGCCATGTAGCGGAGCGTTTCCTCACGCATCCCCCGGCCCCGCGCACCAAACATCGCCTCGACCGCTGTAATAGGTACCAACTGCTCGCTTGGAGTGTGACGGCTCATCGATTCCCCACCTTTCGCCGCTACTACCCTATCAGAGACAACCCTTACTGACAATACCATGTCGAAATATTTCTCATGTCTCGCATCCCTCGTGGTCGGTTGAGTTATTCACTAGCTTGCTGGCGACACGAATGCACCGGACACCAACAGAGCTTTGGTGGCGAGCCACTCATCGCTTCGTCCAGCTAAGGCGCTGTTCAGCCTCTAGGGTACCTAACCGACGACGAAGTTAATGACTCTGGGCAACTTGGCGATCACTCTCTTGATCGCGACACCGTCGAGATGAGTTGCGATAGCCTCCTCAGCCAAGGGGAGAATCATCTCCTCCGTGGCACTCGGATCGATGGCGAGTGTCCCTCGAGTCTTCCCGTTGACTTGGATGACAAGCGTGGCCGTCGCTGCCGCCAAGATGGCCTGGTCGGCCTTCGGCCAGCTCTGCACATGCACGTCGGCCTGGTAGCGCCGCTCATAGAGCTCGCTGGCGATATGGGGGGCCATCGGGGCGAGTAGCTCAAGGAGTGTCCGATAGCCATAATCGAGAGTCGCTGCGTCAGTACCCTCACTCTCAGCCTTCGACAATCCATTCGTCAACTCCATGAGCGCGGCCACTGAGGTGTTATACGCCCAGCGTTCGATACCATCAGTCGCACGAGTGATGAGCTGCGAGATAATGAGGTAGACAGCAGCATTACGATCAGGATCACCAACGGCGACAGGAATCCGATCCGCAAGTGCCCAGACTCGCTGCAAGAAGCGGTGGCAGCCCTCGATCATCTCGTCAGTCTGATCGGTCCAATCGAAGTCATCAGCAGGTGGCCCTACAAAGAGATGAAAGAGTCGCAGAGCGTCTGCACCAACGGTGTCGAAGTAACGCTGCGGAGTCACCAGGTTGCCCTTGGACTTTGACATCTTGGACCCACCCAAGCGAATCATCCCTTGCGTAAAGAGCCGCTTGAAGGGCTCTCGCAGCGTCGAGGGGATGATACCAAGGTCCGAAAGAGCCCTGGTGAAGAACCGCGCATAGAGGAGGTGCAAGATGGCATGCTCGACCCCACCGATGTACTGATCGACCGGCATCCAATCTTGGACCGCTCTCTTATCGAAGGGGCGATCCTCCGAAAACGGATCACAAAAGCGCAGGTAGTACCAGGAGGAGTCGACAAAGGTGTCCATGGTATCGGTCTCGCGAGTCGCTGGCCCTCCACAGTTGGGACAGGTCGTGAATCGGAACGCATCGCTGTGAAGTAGGGGCGACTCCCCCGTCGGCCGGAACTCGACATCATCTGGTGCCAACACGGGAAGCTGGTCCTCGGGGACCGGAACCGTACCGCAACGATCGCAGTAGAGGATCGGGATCGGGCAACCCCAAAAACGTTGCCTCGATACCAACCAGTCGCGCAGCCGATACTTGACCGAACCCTCGCCAGCCCCCAACTCCTGAAGACGTTGGATGATCTTGTCTTTCGCCTCATCGATCGTGAGACCATCGAGGAACTCGCTGTTGATCTTGACGCCGGCTCCTGTATAGACAGAACCTTCAAAACCTTCGGGACGCTGCACCGTCTCAACGACTGGGAGAGAAAAGTTTTGAGCAAAGGCGTAGTCGCGCTCATCCTCGCCTGGAACCGCCATGATCGCGCCGGTACCATATTGTCCAAGCACGTAATCTGCCGCATAGATGGGCAGACGGTGACCGGAGACCGGGTTGATCGCATAAGTACCTAAGAAGACACCTCGCTTGGATGCGTCCTCCCCAGCCATCCGCTCTAGTTCACTCCGGGTCGCCACCTCCTCGATGAAGGCGGCAACCTCTGCCTTGCGATCGGGAGTGGTCAATCGCGAAACATCAGGGTGTTCTGGAGCCACCACCGCAAATGTGGCACCAAAGATTGTATCTGGACGCGTAGTGAAGACTTTTAGGCGATATCCATCAAGCCCTTCCACGTCGAAGGAGATCTCTGCCCCAACGGACCGACCGATCCAGTTGCGCTGCATAGTCTTCACTCGTTGGGGCCACTCAAGTTCGTCGAGTCCAGCAAGAAGTTCGTCGGCGTACTGGGTAATCTTAAAGAACCACTGAGTTAGTTCTCGACGAATTACCAGGTCGCCGGAGCGCTCACAGGTGCCATCAGCGAGTACCTGCTCGTTGGCCAGCACCGTTTTGCAGCCAGGGCACCAGTTGACTGGGGCATCTCCTCGATAGACCAGACCCGCACGGTAGAACTGAATGAACAGATATTGCGACCACCGGATGTAGCTGGGATCATGGCTATAGATTTCACGGCGCCAATCGTAGGCCGCACCGAGCCTCGCGAGCGAGGTCTTCAGTTCCGCCATACGAGCCTCGGTAAAGACCCGCGGATGGACGCCAGTCTTGATGGCGGCGTTCTCCGCAGGCAGACCAAAAGAATCAAACCCGATCGGAGACAGCACAGCCTCGCCGTTCATCGTTCGATAGCGGACATTGAGATCGCCAAAGGTGTAGTTTCGCACGTGTCCCTGATGGGCGGGTCCAGACGGATACGGATACATGCAGAGCACATACGACTTGGGCCGCGGGTCATCATTGCTGACATGATAGGTCTCAGCTTGGCTCCATTTTGCTTGCCAAGTTGTCTCTATCGCTGGCGGATCGTATCGGTCGGTCATGTCCGAAAAGCCTAGTACACGCATGACGCTCGTACCCCAGTTGACACGCAGCACTGACCTGAGATCGACGCTCGGATACTACACTGTGGTGGACGACCTTTGGGGGTGTAGCTCAGCTGGTAGAGCGCTTGACTGGCAGTCAAGAGGTTCGTGGGTTCGAGTCCCATCACCTCCACCAACAAACACCAGCTCAGAGGCCGTTGTTCTCCTCCCTATCCTATTGGCAAACCAAACATGATTGCCTATACGATTGCCTATCATCTCGGTGGTCACTCTGACAGGTCGCGCTGACACCCCATTAGCCACCGCGATTCGACTCACTTGAGCACGGGTCTCCAATGGTCTAATGGCAAGTCCAGGATCCGAGTCTCGGCCCGAACCCTTAGCAGAACCGTGAAGGGTGGCCGCCTTGAGCCTACTCATCTTGGTTGATCGTCGTTGATGGACAGCCTCCAAAGGATTATAGGTTATCGCAGGCAATTGGCGGGTGCTCGGCAACACTCACTGACGCCGCAAAATTCTCGGTCTACGGGTTCCTAGTTGATGCTGACCTCTCGATTGCCCCTTAACTGCTACATCTCTCGTGACGAATCGCCGCAGGTCGACCAAATTTCCGATAGCAAACCCTTAGATCGATCGGGTGGTGGGAAAACAAGCGCTGACGATGCTGCATTAAGAAGTTGGGAATCTTCGCCAAAGCGCAGAGAGCCGAGGGGACTTGGAACCACGATACCTTGTCGTCCATCGACTGGTTGTTAGAGTATGAGGCTACTCCAGCTAACCGGTAGAGGTGTTTATCGGGCCTGGCTCAGGAGTGGCTACCCATATTGGAGCACCCAGAATGACTAGATCGTACGGCTCAATATCTTCAGCGAGACAAAAGGTCTGCATGAGCACATCCAAGCGCCTCTGCTTAAAGCCCTTGAAGCGGTCGTTAAGTAAACTAACCGCCGTATCAGCTCGGCTGTCCGATGAATGTCCTAGATCGCGGTCGAGCTCATAGTTATCTATCCGTGGGTCTGCCGACTCTCGTGTTCTTTCCAAAATGCCGTAAAGTCCGTCAACATCGCTAGGGATTTCGGCTGAGCCATCACTCACGGGCTTTCTACCCCGGTAGTTGGACGCAGAGCCAAAAAGTGCCACGAGCACCTTGCCAATATCGGGATCATTTACTTCAGCCTTCATGACTGCAATCTCTACATTGCTTGCAGTTTCCCAGCCCATGTGGACCGTCACGAACCCCATCGTTAGGTCACACTGTGCCCGAATATAAGGAGATCCATACTTCGAGATCGTGCCCGTCCAGTCCCGAACTGCCTCGGTGGCCTGTCGGCAAAGCGCGAACTCATTGTCACGATCAGGTGCATCTCTTTGGAAGCCAAGGATGCCGTGCAGTAATGAGACTGTCCGGAACCTCCAGGCAGGGCGACGGGCTTGGTCCTGCTGGACAATCTGACGCACAAGTCGACTCGAAATGTAACGAAAGTCGACCGGCCACCTATCTACCACCACAGTCGAAAGGCTAGCATCGATCTGGTCAAGGGCAGTCGCACGGTTGACGTATGAATTGCGTCCATCTCCAATCGCAGTTCTTAGCCGTGTAGACAGCGGATCACAACTGACCCACTAACAGCGGAACAAAACCGTGCCAGTGCGAGCTAACTATACGTCAGCATCGGATGACCTTATGCTGTGTTGCCCGGGGGAATCTTGCATGAAGTGTTATAATTAGGTCAATTATGCAAAAGTTTAGGCAACAGTTCGAGACTATCTGGAAGGACGCTAGATAATGGTGGCCTTAGAACATGAGGTGTTGCCTACTTGGGATCAGTTTATGGTTCCAGTCCTGAGGGTTCTGTCTGACCGTAAGGTCTTGAGTCGTCGAGAACTCTACGACTTGGTAGCTCGCGAAACACGCCTCACTGACGAACAGCGAGCCGAGGTGCTCGATTCAGGGGAACGAAGGTTCGAAAATCGGATTAGCTGGGCAATCACCTATATTGTTAAGGCCAATGCCGTTATGCGACCCTCTCGCGGCCAACACATGATTACCGAGTCCGGTCGGGTGCTCCTCGAGGGTCATCCCAACGGACTGAGGGAGGCCGATCTTCGGCTGATCGATGGTTATGACGATGGACGAAAGAAGCACGCCCACGAGGCTCCAAGCCCGTCGGTATCTGAAGCCCTCGATCCTTACGAGCTTGTCGAGCAAGGCATTGCGCGTATCAACAGTGAAGTAGCGAACAATCTCTTGGATCGCCTCCATGCACAGGATCCAGCCTTCTTCGAACAGGCCGTTGTTGACCTAGTTGTTGCGATGGGCTACGGAGGCTCTGATGCTCGTGCAACGAGAACGCAGCTTTCAAATGATGGTGGAATTGATGGCATCATCGATCAGGACGTTCTAGGACTTAGTCGGGTTTACCTGCAAGCGAAGCGTTACTCGTTGGATAGTTCAGTACAACGCCCCGATATCCAGTCATTTGTTGGCGCACTCCAAGGGCAGCAGGCAAATCAGGGTGTCTTTATTACCACGGGTCGTTTCAGCTCTGGGGCGAGAGAGTACGCGAGAAGCGTGCCGACTCGGGTTGTCTTGATTGACGGACCTCGCTTGGCTGAGCTGATGATCCGTTATCGAGTGGGAGTCCAGGTAAAGCGGACACTTCAAATTGTCGATATAGATGAGGACTTTTTTGAATGAGTAACACCAAGGAATCACAACGCGCCGAACTCCACAAGACCATCTGGCGCATCGCCAATGACTTGCGAGGAAGTGTTGATGGCTGGGACTTCAAGACCTATGTGCTCGGCTTCCTCTTCTACCGGTTCATCTCCGAGAACCTCACCGACTACATCAACACCGGAGAACGCAAGGCTGGGCAGCCTGATTTCGACTACGCCATGCTGAGTGATGCTGAGGCAGAGGTTGGGCGGAGAGAGACGGTGGCCGAAAAGGGCTTCTACATCCTTCCAAGCGAACTCTTTGCCAACGTTCGAAGGCGTGCCCCACACGATGAGAACCTAAACGAAACGCTGGAACGAGTCTTTAAGAACATCGAGGGATCCGCCATCGGGGCTGATTCAGAAGATGACTTAAAGGGGCTCTTTGATGATCTCGATGTCAATAGTGCCAAGCTCGGGCCGAGCGTTGCCAAACGTAACGAGAAGCTGGTCAAGCTCCTCGATGCCATTGGTGATCTCGACTTGGGGAGTTTCTCTGATCACACCATCGATGCCTTTGGGGATGCCTACGAGTATCTCATGCAAATGTATGCCTCAAGTGCTGGCAAGTCAGGTGGGGAGTACTACACCCCCCAGGAGGTCTCTGAATTACTTGCTCGCATCACGGTAGTCGGCAAGACCTCCGTGAACAAGGTCTATGACCCCGCTTGCGGATCTGGCTCTCTGTTGTTGAAGTTCGCCAAGGTTCTCGGCAAAGACAACGTCCGCTTGGGCTTCTTCGGTCAGGAGATCAACCTGACCACCTACAACCTTGCCCGGATCAACATGTTCCTCCATGATGTGAACTATGAGAAGTTTGATCTCGCCCACGGGGATACGCTGATCGATCCAGCCCACTGGAATGAGGAGCCCTTCGAGGCGATCGTCTCGAATCCGCCGTATTCGACGAAGTGGGAGGGTGACAGCAATCCCCTGCTGATTAACGATCCCCGCTATGCCCCAGCTGGAGTACTCGCGCCCAAGTCCAAGGCTGACCTCGCCTTCACGATGCACATGCTCAGCTGGTTGGCCGTGAATGGCACCGCAGCGATTGTCGAGTTCCCGGGCGTGCTCTATCGTGGCGGTGCGGAACAGAAGATCCGTAAGTATTTGGTTGACAACAACTACGTTGACACAGTCATCCAGCTTCCGCCAGACCTGTTCTTTGGTACCACCATCGCAACCTGCATCCTCGTCCTCAAGAAGTCAAAGTCCGACAATTCGATTCTGTTCATTGACGCCTCGGCTGAGTTCGTCCGTGGTGGCAACAAGAACAAGCTGAGCGCTAACAACCAGCAGAGGATTCTCGGTGCCTTCACCGCTCGCAGGTCTGAGGAGTACTTCGCCAAGCTTGTACCTTACGAAGAGACTCAGGCAAACAACTACAACATCGCCGTCTCCTCCTATGTAGCAAGAGAGGATACCAGCGAGGCCGTTGACATTATCGAACTCAATGCCGAAATTGCAAGAATCGTCAAGCGCCAGCAGGAGCTACGGGAGCAGATCGATACGATTGTCGCGGATCTGGAGGCAGACGCATGAGCCCTGAGAGGGAAGAAGTGCAACGCCGACTCTTTTCGGCGTACAAGACTTTCCTGAAGCGTGATCGAGTTCTCCTTGAGCTAGACGTGAACGAGCGCAGTCTGACTCACAAGCTTGCCGAGTACCTGCAGGCTGAATTTACAGACTGGGACGTAGACTGCGAATATAACCGAAACGGGGATATCCCGAAACGGCTGCAGGTTCAAACTACTGTCACCGACGACACAGATGCTCATACTGTATTTCCAGACATCATTGTCCATCACAGAAACACCAAGAAAAACCTCGTTGTGATTGAGGCGAAGAAGACCAGTAGCACGAGGGCGGTTGCAGACACAGAGAAGCTCAAGGCATTTATCGCTGAGTATGGCTATCAGTTTGCCTTTGCCGTTGTCTTCCCGGTGGGGCCACATGCTTCGGATGCGAACCCATCGACTGATATTACTGAGGTTATGGTATGAGCCGGATCGATCAACTGATCACAGAACTGTGCCCGCATGGGGTGCAATTCGCGAGGCTGGGAGACTTACTACAATATGAGCAACCAGGTAAATATCTCGTTAGCTCAACTCGTTATGACGACTCATATCCAACACCAGTACTAACTGCAGGACAAACCTTCGTTCTGGGCTATACAGATGAAGAGGAAGGAATTTACTACGCATCAAATGAGAGACCGGTTGTTATATTCGATGACTTTACAACCGCGTTCAAGTGGGTGGACTTTCCATTCAAGGCAAAATCATCAGCGATGAAGATGCTCCAAGTCAAATCTTCAGATCGTGTATCTTTACGATTCGTTTATTTCATCATGCAGACGATCAAGTACCGCCCTCAAGATCATGCGCGTCAATGGATTACTACCTATTCAGACTTCCGCATCCCCGTCCCTCCCCTCGAAATCCAACAAGAGATCGTACGCATCCTAGATACATTTACAGAGCTGGAAGCAGAGCTGGAAGCAGAGCTGGAAGCCCGTCGTCGGCAGTATGCCTACTACCGGGATTCGCTGCTGAGCTTCCCTGAAACGGGGGGGGGTACGGAGGATCCCTATGGGTGAGCTTGGTGAGTTCATACGTGGTAACGGAATCCAGAAAGATAACCTACGCGAGATGGGCGTTGGTGCGATTCACTATGGTCAGATACACACTCACTATGGCACGGCTGCGACTGAGACCATATCTTTTGTTGATGAGGAGTTAGCGAGACGATCTCGCAGGGCTAACCCCGGAGATCTTGTGATCGCCACGACGAGCGAAGACGACGAAGCCGTCGGCAAAGCTGTCGCTTGGATTGGTGACGACAAAATTGCAGTAAGCGGCGATGCGTTCATCTTCCGTCATGCTCTTGCGCCAAAATATGTCTCGTACTTTTTCCAAACCAATGAATTCCAGTTGCACAAGAAGCGCCATATCACTGGAACTAAGGTGCGTCGCATATCTGGTGAGAGTCTCGCGAAAATAGCGATTCCCGTTCCTTCGCGACAAGAACAAGATCGCATCGTCGACATTCTCGACAAGTTCGATTCCCTGGTAAACGATCTCTCAGTCGGCCTTCCCGCCGAACTCAATGCTCGCCGCAAACAGTACGAGTACTACCGTGACCGACTGTTGACTTTTGAGGAGGCCCCAGCGTGAGCGAGGCCAAGGCAAGACATTACGAGCCGATTGCAGTCAGCTCCGAGAGCACTGTTGTCTCTGAGTTCATCCCGGATGCATCAAATGAAGCAGCCTATCAGTCCGAGGCTGCTTTGGAACGAGAGTTCATCAAGCTGCTCGAGTCCCAAGCATATGAGTATCTTCCCGTCACGAGTGAAGCCCAACTTATTGGCAACCTCCGCACCCAGCTTGAGGCTCTGAACTCAATTCTGTTCTCCGATGACGAGTGGAAGCGGTTCTTTGGTGAGACTATCGCTGGAGCGAATGAAGGTCCGGCCGAGAAGACCCATCGCATCCAAGAAGACCACATCCAGGTACTCAAGCGAGATGACAACTCGACGAGGAATATTTCGCTACTCGATAAGAAGAACATCCACAACAACCGTCTCCAGGTCATCAACCAGTACGAGATCGGAGAGGAAGCGGGTGCCACGCACTCGAATCGCTATGACGTAACGATTCTGGTCAACGGGCTACCGCTTGTCCATGTTGAGCTCAAACGCCGCGGCGTTGACATTCGTGAGGCGTTCCACCAGATTGATCGCTACCAGCGAGACAGCTTCTGGGCGGGCTCTGGGCTCTTTGACTACGTACAGCTCTTTGTGATCAGCAACGGTACATTGACTAAGTACTACTCCAACACCACCCGGCGTCAACACTTAGACGAGAGCGCCGGATCGAAGAGGGTTCGAAAGACCTCCAACTCCTTCGAGTTCACCTCCTGGTGGGCTGATGCGACCAATAAGCCAATACAGGATCTCGCGGGGTTCACGAAGACCTTCTTTGCCAAGCATGCTTTACTTAACATTCTGACTCGTTACTGCGTACTCACTGCCGACGGGCTGCTGTTGGTGATGCGACCCTATCAGATCGTCGCTACCGAGCGGATCCTCCAAAAGATTGAGATCTCTACCAACTACCGCCAGCTCGGTAGGATCGAAGCTGGTGGCTACGTTTGGCACACCACGGGGTCAGGCAAGACCCTGACAAGCTTCAAGGCTGCTCAGCTCGCCTCAAAGCTGGCTGATATCGAGAAGGTGCTCTTTGTCGTTGATCGTAAGGATCTCGACTATCAGACCATGCGTGAGTACGATCGCTTCGAGAAGGGTGCTGCCAACTCCAATACTTCAACGGCTGTTTTGAAACGGCAATTGGAGGACCCAAATGCCAGGATCATTATCACCACCATTCAGAAGCTCTCGACCTTCATCTCTGGCAACAAGGGTCACGCCATCTATGGAGGGCATGTCGTACTGATCTTTGATGAATGCCACCGTTCTCAGTTTGGGGACATGCACACCTCAATCACGAGGGCCTTCAAGCGCTACAATCTGTTCGGCTTCACCGGCACGCCGATCTTTGCAGTCAACGCTGGCAGCGGCGGGAACCCGAAGCTCAAGACCACCGAACAAGCCTTTGGCGAGAAGCTTCACACCTACACCATCGTTGATGCGATCAACGATAAGAACGTCCTCCCGTTTCGCATCGACTACGTGAACACTATCAGGCCCTCGGAAGGTCTAACCGACAAGCAAGTCTCGTCCATCGACACCGAGCGAGCACTCTTGGCTCCAGAACGACTCCGCCAGGTCGTCGCCTATACCTTAGAGCACTTTGACCAAAAGACCAAGAGGGCTGAGCACTACTCGCTAGCGGGCAAACGGGTTCACGGGTTCAACGCGCTCTTTGCAACTGCTTCGATCAGCGCGGCAAAGAACCACTATGCCGAGTTTAAGCGCCAGCAAGCAGGCTTGCCCTCTGATCGCAGGCTCAAGGTGGGCATCATCTACTCCTATGCTCCGAACGAAGATGTTGGTGACGATTACCTCGATGAAGAGGGTTTTGAGACCAATGCGCTTGACCGACCATCAAGGGACTTTCTTGAGGACGCTATCAAGGACTACAACTCCTTCTTCGGTACCAGCTTTGACACCTCTTCGGATAAGTTTCAGAACTACTACAAGGATCTCTCCCTCCGGCTGAAGAACCGTGAGATCGACCTCGTCATCGTCGTGAACATGTTCTTGACCGGCTTTGATGCAACGACTCTGAACACCCTCTTTGTTGACAAGCGTCTCGTCAATCATGGCCTCTTGCAGGCCTACTCGCGTACCAACCGGATTCTGAACTCTGTCAAGACCTACGGCAACATCGTCTCGTTCCGTAACCTCGAAACCGAGACAAACGACGCCATCGCGTTGTTCGGGAACAGAGATGCTCAAGGGATCGTGTTACTCAAGCCCTATGGCGACTACTACGTAGAGTATGCCGAGCATACTCAGGAGCTCCTGACCAAGTACCCACTGGGTGTCCAAATCGTTGGTGAAACGGCACAGAAGGACTTCATCGCTCTCTTTGGCGTCATACTCCGACTCCAGAACATCTTGAGCGCCTTTGATGAGTTTGAAGGCAACGAGATCCTGACCGAGCGACAGGGCCAGGATTACCGCAGCGTGTATCTCGATCTCTATGCAGACTTCCGACGCATCAGTGATACCGAGAAGGAGTCCATCAACGACGACATCGTCTTTGAGATCGAGCTCATCAAGCAGGTTGAGATCAACGTGGACTACATTTTGATGCTGGTTCAGAAGTGGCGTGAAACCCGGGGTGATGGGACAGACAAGGAGATCGACTCCATTAGCCAGATTCGGCGTGCCGTCGACTCCAGCCCCTCGTTGCGCAACAAGAAGGATCTCATCATGAGCTTTGTCGACTCAGTCTCAGCCAGCGGCAAGATCGACGAAGAGTGGCGCGCATTCATCGAAGCGAGTCGCACTGCTGAACTTGAGAACATCATCAACGAAGAGGGACTGAACCCAGAGGAGACCAAGGAGTTTATTGACCGTGCTTTTCGGGACGGTTCAATCTCAACCGCCGGAACCGCTATCACGAAGATCCTTCCGCCAGTGTCACGCTTCTCGCCCAGCGGGGGCCATAGCGATAAGAAACAGCATGTGCTCGTGAGACTCGGGGCGTTCTTTGAGAGGTTTCTTGGCCTCGGGATAGGAAGTAAAATATGAGGTTACTTTCCAGACGGAAAATGGTCCACCCCCTGGAATGTGCGAGACAGAGGGGTAATTTATGACTGAACTCTTCAGATCTCGGTTGACGTTGTTTATTGGAATGGTAGCGGGCGGGTTGCTAGTTCTGGGCTCCCTGCTAGCGCTGGTTGGAATTGCCATCCTCTCTCGAGCAGATGCCGGGGCCACAGCCAATCTCTTGACTGCGTCCTACTGGGTGAGGTTTGTAGGTTGGTTGACTGGGTTGGTAGCGGTTGTCAGTCTGATCTGGACTTTCATTCTCGCTCAGCGGTTCAAAAGTCTCTGGGAGCTCGTGGGCGTTGGCCTGTTCACTCTATTCGTGGCTTTAGGGGCGCTCTTGCAAGCTATCGAGACACAAGGAAGCGCGAGCGCTGGTAGCGATCTCATCTCTGTGGGCTACGGAACACTAGCGTTGATAGCGATAGCTGTCGCATTGCAAAAGTCCATGAGCTATAACAATGGGACCTTGCCCACATCCCAAGCACCCTATTGGCTGGTGGCAGCGGGGTCACTCATTCTGATTACGGTTGCCCAAGGGTTAGGTAGTGGCAGCCTCCAATCAACGTCTGCGGTTGTGGCAAGTATTCTTGGGGCGGTTGGCTTTGGCGGTCTTGTCGTGACTTTGGGAGTCGCGAGAGCCAGAGACCAGCTCAAGTCAAAATCCTTCGGAACTGTGGCTACTGGATTGACCATCTTTGGCCTCGGGTTAATTGCTTCTGCCATCTACTCCATTCCAGGGAATGGGGTCACCGCTTTCAAGACGACCTTCATAGTCTCCGCTGGGTTGGCCGCTGTAGCGATGGCACTCCTTATATTGTCGGCATGGATCCGAATCGGAGAAATAGGGGACCAAACATCGGGTAGCGAGGCCTATTCACAAGCCAGCTCATCCAGCGCAGCTCGCGGTGAACCACAGCCACGCCCCGATTACAACACACCCGGAAATGGGAATCTCGCTCATCGGCTGCATACCGACGTTGCTGCAACTAAACCTCAGAGCAATCCATCTTCCGTTGGCGACCTCGCCTCTGCTACTGACGCCTCGCGGCGCAAATACTGCTCCTACTGCGGGGCCGAACTCGAGGTCGACGCGTCGTTCTGCTGGAGTTGTGGAAGGCCAGTGACCAGATGAGCTACTTTGAGCGAAAAGGATAGTCTGATGGCAGATGATGATAGCTATCAAAAGCCGAAGAATCGAACCGCCCTGTTCGCTATCACGGCTGGGATATTCTTGATCGGAGCGAGTCTGGCTGTAGTCGTTGGGTTACCAATTATTCGCGGTCGACGGGCGACAAATTCAAAGCACAATGCTGCACTATCACTGACGCATTCCAAATCAACTAGCGAACTCCCTGAAACCACTAGCAGCCAGCGCATCACTCAAACCAAAATTGTCGTCTACGAACCCTTCACGATCAACGGTATCGCGCCGGGTATCAAGGTTACCTCGCAACAATCCGGAAGCTGTTGGGAAGGGTCCATTGCGTCGAACCGTCCAGACGCCTGGCGATGCACTGTAGCTAATGGCATCTACGACCCCTGCTTCAGCGATCCATATGGTAATGGTGAAGTAGCGTGTCCTGAAGCCACGTCGCCAGACCAAGTTATGGTTATCAAGCTCACCCAGCCGCTACCCTACTCTATGGAGAATCCCCCGTCCGATGCGCAGACCAACCCCACCCCTTGGGCCTATCAGCTCACCAACGGAACTCGCTGTGGTGTATCAACAGGGGCTAACACAGCCATTGCAGGTCTCACAGTATGGGGATTTTGTGCGAATGACGACCAGCTCGTTGGGAACATAAACACCAGCGGCGAGATTTGGTCAGTACTGATGGAGAGCCCGAATTCTACAAGTTTGACCAGCATCAAGATCGCCAAAGTTTGGGAGTAGTGGGGAGCACTTGATAAGCCGGTACGCAGCTTCGACAGCTCTCAAGTCCCACAGAACCGATGCGAGAAAGTAAACAGATCCGTGTCAGTCCTCCTCAGACTCACGTGCCATTTCTCGAATAACACTCCGTTTGTGGCACCCTATGCTTCCCACCCTCACCACGCCTCGGTCCAACTGTTAGTTTGGGCCGGCTCTTTATCCGGAGAGAGGCGTGTATCCATTGGTAAGCACTCTCCAGCCCTCTCCCGTATCGAGAGCGGTTTTATTCTCCCTAGACAAGGGAAGTCTCGCACAAACATACAGCTCGCTAGTTCGAGATGTGCACCAAAGTCGATGAGCGGGTGATCGACCCGAGACCAACTTCGCCATTGGCCCCAAGAAAGCTTGCAGGATCATCGCCTTCAGGCCAGGGAGCAACGAGACCCCCACGCCCTCGCTTGGCCAAGGCGTGCGACCACTGCAAGTTTGCCTCACGCCCAGGTATATCCCCGTCGGCACATAGAACGATGGTGCCCGCATGGATATCGACGATTGCACCCCACTGAGCATCAGAGATGGCTAGCCCAGACCCGGCTACTGGGGCAAACTCCGTTGATCGTCCAGCTGATGCTGCGACCACCGCGATTGCGAGTGCATCGATCGTTCCTTCGCAAATAATGATCCTTGCCGTCGGACCAAGAACTGGGCGACTGGGGCGGTAGAGGTTGATCGACTTATCATAGGCCACCGTCTTCGTGCAGTTCAGATACTTCGGCGCTCCAGGGCGCTGACCCACGTATCTCCCGACGAAGCCAACCACATCTCCGTCGCAGTCCTTGACAGGCATCATCACCCGGTCACGAAACGTATCAATAATTCCTCGCCCATTGCGCTTCGCCAGACCTGCATCGACAACTTCGTCGTCAGTGAATCCGTGCCCTCGGAGATGGATAAGCAGCCGATCAGGCACGCCATAAGGAGTATGTCCGACAACAGGATCGCTAACCTCTGCCTCAAGAGCGTCCACAAAGATCCTTCGTCTCTGCAAATAGCGATGTCCCTCGTCGTGAAGTTGGCCATGGCTGTAGTAGTACCAGGCTTCTTTGAGGACAGCCTTGACCCGCTTGATCGAAGTTCGTTCAAGATCTGGCACCTCGCACCTGAGTCTTGTGCCGATGTTCCGCTGATCACTGGACTCGACCACAGACCTTGTGACAATGGCAGGGAAGGCAGCCGCGGACTCGATCATCCCAATAGCCTCACCCACACTCACGCGATAGACGCTTTCGACCCACTGAATGACGTCGCCATGGGCACCACAACCAAAGCAATGAAAGCGGTCAGTGCGCAAATGCAACATCATCGACGGATTCCGATCATCGTGATCGGGCATCGGACAACAGACTTTGTAATCCGTTACCCCGGGCGGCACAAAGAGTCCGGTCCGAGCGACTATCTCAGCGAGTGAGTGTTGCGCGCGGATCGACACAAAGTCAAGTGACATCATCACCTCCCAGGTGTGAGCGACGGCTGGAGCAGTTCATTGGTGTCAGAGAGTTCGCCTGCGCGATGAGAGAGCGATGCAGCGTCGAGTGGCGAGCAACCAGCGAGGTAGTTCTCTCTGAGTTGGGAAATAGGCAAAGAGGCAGGTGAAGAGAAATGCTGGAGGGCAGGATAGGTCTCAATGAGATCATCGACAAGCGATAGCCAAAGCGCGAATCGTGGGTCGCCATTGGCACGCATGTGTGCCTTCTCCCATCGTGAAGTCTCCTGCTCACTAAGGGATGCGATGGCACGCTCCACGAGGGCGTGGTCATGAAGATCAAGCCACGTAGTCATCTCAGAACGGATTCTCCGATCCGGTGGAAGCCAGCGGATCGCCAGCCTGATCCACAATGAGTTCGCTGACATCGCCCGCATCTGCATCTCGCTGATCGATCCACCACGAGGCCGAAGTAATGAGCCGGGCGGGTTGCTCCACTTCAGTGATGTAGGCCTCCTCTGCATCGAGGAGTTCATAGGCGGCCCGAAGTAACTCAAATCGAACCCTCCGAGCCCACTCGACTGCCTTGTCTGAACCATCGAGGCAGGGCATGTCGGCCCTTACCTCCCACGAGGTGATCTGTTCCATCTGCTGTGACCTGCGCTCGGTGAGCCAAGCTTGTTGATCGCTTCCCTGTTGGCGGCCCTGAGCTCTGTGCCAACACGCTGAACAATCTTTGGTGGCGAGCCATCGGGCATAACCCGCGCGCCTACTTGCCCGCTTCTCCGAGAGATCGTGATCTTGGGAGTGTCCACAAGCGTGCTCCACCGACCATTCCGTCTTCACCGTCATGCCTGGCTCCTTTCCTCGTGCCCTATGAAGCGTCACTTACTTCTGGGTCAATCCAGAGGGAATTCGTCAAGCCGGGAGCAGGCTCAAAGGAGGCGATGAGCCTCCTCATCGTGGACTAAGAAGTGCTCCCACGCATCATCATCAATGGCGCGAGGTGGAGCTGGAGTCGATCGATGAGTTGAGAGACAGCCCGCATGCGCAGTCCACTCACGCAGACGAGACTCGATCTGAGCGAACGCCCACTGCCATTGGACTGGACTCGTAGCCGGTGAACTCTGGGCAAAACTGATTCTCTCGTGATCTCGCAATGCGACCAGCGCTTCGACATGACCATTGTGCAGATACCAGCAGCGAGGGATCACATGATGATCAAGGTGGGGATATCTGTGCACTAACTCTTCCACCCAAGCACGAAGCGAATTCCACTCGCTACGCCGATCACCAACACGGATAGCTGGCCAGCAAGTTGGGGCGCTGAGGGCAGGGTCTTCCTCGTCTCCCAGTTCTTCGAGGAGCTGTCGATAGGCATCATGGGTCAGGCCCACGTCTGGTGAGTCGATCGTCTCTGACCCGCCACACTCTGGATCCTCTAGCATGTCTCCTAGCTGCTCATCAAGCACTAACCCCTCGCGATCCTCGGAGTCTGAATCCATTGCTAGATCCCCACCCTGCGCGTCCGCTGCCGACGTAGCTCGGCAACCAGCACATCTGTTGCCTGCTCATGCGGGCGTTTTCGCCATTCAGGGTTCATCTCCATCAACTGGTGAAGACTGACATGACAGGAACGACAGAGGGCGATGAGATCAGTAAAGCTCTCGTGTCCAAGTCTCCCATAGCTGCGGTGATGGAGATCGCCACTTCGTGTCGTCCACAGAGCGCCGCAGATGAGACAGAAGGGATCTCGACCACCTGCAAGTCGTCTCCACTCCCCCACCCACTGTTCTCGTCGCAGGTACCACGCGCGAGATCGCATGTACGTCGCATACTGCTGGCGAATCGCACAACGCCGGGGAGACCAGGACAGGCCCGGCCGTGGTCTACGCATCTCCGAAGATCCCACCAGCGCCCTGTCGGAGTAGGGCCTCGACCTGGATCCGATCACTTTGCAACAGGCCAGCGTCATGACGTCTAGTCCAAGGTCTCAACGTGAGCATGATCGGTTGTGAGGCGCGATAGAGGAGCAAGCCATAGCCGAGCTTCAAGGTCCGTATTGTCGCTGGATCCAATACGCTCTGGCGCCGAATGGAGGTTGATATTGACCGACCGGTCGAGGATGAACCGCTCTGATACGATTGAGTTGACTCCAGCACCTCCCGTTCGCCCACCAAGCGCGAGATGTCCGCCAGGTCATTCGCATTCGAACTCCCACCAAGAATGACCTTCGCGGTGGCAGAGTCCCAGATGGCCCCAGCGGTCTCTGACCCCCATCGGTCTCTTGCCTGGGCTAGCGACTGGAGAACCACCATCGTCGGGATCCCCGTCCCTCCTCCCTCGGACATCAAGGAACCAAGGGATGGAAGTGGATAATTGGCTGCCTCATCGAGTATCAGCGTCAAGGGTGGATCAAGGCGTGCGCCAGGTGAGGCTGCAGCCATCCGACGTGCCACCTCCACGACATCCTCAATCAATGCAGAGACCAAGCCAGCGGTCGCTGAAGCGCCACTAGCAGTCCCCAGCAGAAACAGCGTTCCACGGTCGTTGAGAAAGTCACGTGGGTGAAAGGATTCTCCCTCAGCTGGCGACAACGCCTCAAGGACTCCGGGATCCGCGAGGGGCGCGAAGGCATTGCCAACCATCGACCAGACTGAGTCGCGTTGTCTTGGATCGGCTGACACAATCGCATCAAGTGCTCGATCCCAGCTCGGGGTTGCCCTTGGATGATTGGAGAGGATGGCGACCGCATCCCTCGCAGCAGCCGCCGAGAGACTCCACTCATACAGCACCGATGGAGGCTGTCCCACGATCGCCGCAGCATGGAGCATGCACCGGACTGCGGTCTGTGTCTGTTGCTGCCAAAAGTTCGCCTCAGTGACACCGCGACCTGAGTCGGCACAAAGTGCCTTCGCTCTGACCATGGCGGTCTGAGCTCGCTCACAGCCTCTCACCGGCGACCAACGCAAGGTGGATGGAGCACCGATGGCAATTCCTTGTGGATCAAACACTCCAACAGGCCGACCATCAGATCCGCGCCGCGTGAGTGTCACCGCCAGATTGTCCGGCCGAGTAGAGGTCGTGATCACCGCACCTGGGGCATCAAGAATGGAGGGGATAATCAGGTTGAGACCCTTGCCCGAACCGGGAGGTCCGAGGATCACAAGCGAGTCACGCACGCCCATCCAACAGTCCACCCCCCGACTCGTGCCGAGATAGAAGCCAACGTCGCGTGGCTCGGCGGCAGCAATGGAAGGACGAAGTACCCCGGCTTGGCTTAGCAGCACCTTCGGCCCCGCCAGTGCCGCGATGTGCGCACGCTCTGCCATGCCTTCTATTTGTGTCGGGTCCGCAGATACTACTTCAGAGCGAGGTGCTTGGGGCCTAAATACTCTCCAACCGAAGTAGAGCACCATGACAACCAGCACCAGCGAAAACGTCTCGGCGCTCCAATAGACCCAAGGTGAACCAACCGGGGAACGCCAAGCCAACGAAGGATCGGTTGGGTGGGCTAGCGCATTAATCGGACCATCGAGACGATGAGGAACTTGATGACCAGAGATGATCGCGCTCACCAGCGCACCACCATAGAGTGCGCCCATCACCAGCATGGCAATTGCGATCGCAACCAGAGCAACATCAACATTGCGATCGGCATTTGGTCGCTGGGGCGTTGGAGCTAACATGCCAATCCCGGTAGAGCCTGGTTCATCACGATCGGTCCTCGCAGACATGAGTGATCCAACAACATTATTCCAAAGGGGAGTCGGGTCAGCATCAGCTTCGGTGGCGAGGACAACCCAGTGCGATACAACACGAAAACCGAAGACACCTGCTGCAACCAACACCTGGCACCACCATTGGCCCCAAAGTCACGAATTGGCAAGGTACTCACGATCGACTCCGTACGAAGCCACAAACCGCTCGTTTTGAGGCGTGCCTACTGCTCGCTCGTTTCTCTTACGTGCGATCGCCTCTTCGACACCTGAAACTCTTCCTCCGGGGATCTTCGGTGCTGGAGACGCTTCCAGAATCAATCGGGCTGCCGAGGAGACTCGAGCCTGCGTTTGAGCGATAGCCTTCGCGGGGTCGGCTCCAGCCCAGGCGGCGATGTAGGGAAAGCTGTAGTCGTCGCTCGCCATACCGTGCGCAGCTGCCACGATGAAGGCCGTCGACTCTGCCTCGACCTCTTGGCGCGACCGCTCAAGAGTCGCGCCAGGACCCTCGGCATGGAGCAGAACGTGAGCGACCTCATGAATCATGGTCTTCACCATCGCTGCATCATCTATGTCGTCCCGAATCCGAATGGTGTGCGCCGTAACATCAGTCATGCCATTAGCTCCGCCCAGCTCAGCTGCAGACCCCGCGGTCTCAACTGCATAACCACGCTCTATGGCAAGGTGCATGATCGCCTCTCCAAGACCAACGGGCGCTGTACCGTTCAGCAGCTTGGGACTCGCCACTTCTGGCAAGGGATCACCCGAGGTCTGAAACTGGGAAAACACGTGCTCGATCTTGAAGCCACCAAGGGTCATCGCCATCGTCTCGCGCTCGCCTGGACCAGGGGGTTCATCGTGGCGAAGCACTCTTGTCGGCCCATCGGGGCTGGACGCGACACGGCGGCTATAGCGAATCGGAGCCAGGATTGCGTAGCCCTTTTGTCCCCGTTCAACTTGGCGTCCGAGTGCCTTCCAGGTGTGGAACCCAGCCACGAACCCAGGATTCAGATCGGGAACACGCCCCTGCTGGTAAGCCATCGCGTGCTGGGCAATGATGAGCTGAGCGTTATTTGGAGTATACGAGTGTAGCTCAGCCGCAAACGCCAGATAACGGTGCCAGTCGTCTCCAGATCGGATCTTGACAATCTCAGCCTCGAGGATAGCTTGGGCAGCTCGTACCTTCTCTGTCTGTGCCAGCTGCACGCTCTCCGTGTGCAGGTCCTCCAAAACCATGAATGCCCCCTTTCCAGACAGACGAGAAGGCATTGACCTCTCACCCAAGATGGCGAAGCCAGGAATTGCGTCAGAACGACCGCCACCAGGCTTTTGCGCTGAGGCGACAAAGCGAGCTCGAAGACGGCGCTCGACATCCGCGATCATTACCGGACTCCTCGTCATCGCCCTTTATCCATGAAGGCCCCCCGAAGCGAGGCTGGGCCGCCGTCTGTGGGTTCACTCCGCGCATCCGAGATAGGAGGAGCAGATTTCCGATTCGAATGCTCACCAACCACGCAGGGGCTAAACAGGACCGTGAGTGAAGTCTCCGCTGTCGCCGTCCAGCGGCCTGTCACACACCCAATTGAGACCGATGGGCTCCCGGGACAAAACCTAGCAAGCTTGGGCCGACAACAACGCAGCGCTCTTGCTCAACTCCCACCACGGACGTCTTTGCTCAAGAGGGGGCTGGGAAAGTAGATCCCTGAAATTCTGTACTAAACGGGTCTAGCTTGTCCAATCAGGTCGCAACAACCACTGACAAGTGGGAAGGGATTGGTGCGCAGGAGCTGAGCCAGCGCACCATCGAGGACGGCTTTGCTAAAGGACTATAGGGAGCGTTCCCATGAATTCTATGGCCAAAAGTCTCTATCCAGGACTAGAAGTCCTCATCTCGCCTTGATACCCGTCAAGTGATAGCGCGGAGGGACGAAGAACCCCGGGGTATTCAGATACCCAAACGTTCCCTTCGGCCAACGAGACCTTAATCTGTGCAAGAGCGCGCTGGGGGTTCCGGTTGAGGAGTCGGTCCAGCACTGGCTACTTACCCGCGGATGAGCGGTCCCTGCCGTACGGCCTCGAGATGCGTCACACACCAGGAGTCTCACGGCATCGCCCTACAGCGTAATCCCTCCAATAACCGGAGCCCCAAGGTGGGTGTTGGCATTGGAACCCTCAAAGGGGGCGGTACCGAAGTTAAAGACTCCCCCATCTGCTCCAAAGAGGTAATAGCCCGCTTGGCTCCCTGGAACATAGGTTCCACCAACGATTGGAGCATTCAAAGGATGGGTGCCGGTTAGGCCGGTGATCCCAAGGGTGTAGGTGTTGCCGAGGAACTTGGCGTCACCGAAGTTAAAGACTCCTCCGTCTGCTGCTATGAGGAGATATCCATTGCCGTCTGGGGTAAGGGTCATGCCAACGATGGGGGCGGCTAAGGGATGGGTTCCCGTGAGGCCGGTGATCCCAAGGGTGTAGGTGTTGCCGAGGAACTTGGCGTCACCGAAGTTAAAGACTCCCCCGTCGGCTGCTACCAGGTAGAGACCCTTGCCGTCTGGGGTTGGGCTAAGTCCAACGATGGGGGCGGCTAAGGGATGGGTTCCCGTGAGGCCCGTGATCCCATAGATCGAGACACCGACAAAGCGCATGGCGTCTCCGAAGTTATAGATCACCCCAGCATTGGTCACGACCCAGTAGCCCTGGTCATCGGGAGTCGCGGCCATGCCGATGACACTACCAACTGGGTGGGTGACACTTCCATAGGAGTGAGCGGTTCCAAAGCTCTCAACGGTACCAGACTTAGTGACGAGCCAATAGCCATTGGTACCACTCGCAGCTCCTCCAACGATGTCACTGGCTCCACTCCCAGTCTTTGAGGCAAAGGACGTGACCTCATGGGTGAAGATCCCACCGTTGGCGGTGATGAGGCCAAAGGGGGTGGGAGACTGGGTGGTTGGGGAGGTTGAGGGGATCTCAGGAAGCGTGAGGTGATGGGGAGCTATGGGAGTAGTGGGTTGAGTTGGGGTGATGGGAGTTGGAGCGGGTGCAACGTCGATCGATTCGACAACCTGACTCGCTGGGGCGTAGTAGTAGCCACCAGAAAATCCACCAGACTGGCTGGCCACGATCTCACAGGTTCCAGGAGTCGTGAAGGTTACGACATTGGAGGAGTTGATGAGACAACCGGAGGATAAGAAGGATACCGGTAGATCTGAGGTCGCGGTGGCACTCGGGGTGTAGGTCTGTCCAACTTGGGGCTCAGTGGGAGGTACTGAAGCAAACCTGATCTGAGGCTCGACGTAGTTTGCCTGATAGGCCCCAGCGTTACAGGTTACTGCACCAGAAGCAGGAACATAACCTCGCTGATCGACCGGGGGGCAAGATGCGATCGGGATCGACGCGGCCAGTGAACCTGAGGGGGGGCTAAAAACTAACATAGCGGTCGGCCAACCGCTAGAGGCCAAGGATGATGCGATATAGGTGTCGAGATCAGTAAGGCCGGAATTACTTGTCGAATTGGTAAACCCACATGATTTGTCATCCGAGAAGTTGTAGCCACCATCGGTGAAGGTCCCGCTCAAAGCACATTCACCACCAGTCGGAGAAACGCCGGGTGATGCGAGGAGGTCTCCTGTCAGGGTGGTGGAGGAGGACGAGAAGATCCCGCCACCGTTGCCGGCGGTGCCGGCGGTGCCGCCCTTAGAACTGCCGCCGGTGCCCGCATTGTTTGCCGAGATCGTGGAGTTCGTGATGGTGAGCGATGCGCTAGCTGAGATCCCGCCACCGTTGCCGCCGTTGCCACCGTTGCTGCCGCCCTCGGGACTGCCGCCGGTGCCCGCATTGTTTGCCGAGATCGTGGAGTTCGTGATGGTGAGAGTAGCGGTACTAGAGATCCCTCCACCGTTGCCGCCGTTACCGCCGGGGCCGCCCTCGGGACTACCGCCGCCGGCGCCCGCAGAGCTGCCCGAGATCGTGGAGTTCGTGATGGTGAGCGATGCGCTAGTTGAGATCCCGCCACCGTTGCCGGCGTTGCCGGCGTTGCCCGCGTTGCTGTTGCCGCCCGCACCCGCAGAGTTACCCGAGATCGTGGAGTTCGTGATGCTAAGCGATGCGCTAGTTGAGATCCCGCCACCGTTGCCGCCGTTACCGCCGTTGCCGTTGCTCACGTTGACCCCAGCACTTGCAACTCCCCCGGTTATGGTGACCCCGGAGAGATTGAGGGTTCCTGAACCTTGGACGGTCAAGACGGTGTTGTTGTAATCACCATTGAGTACAGGAGAATTACTGTTGTAGTTCTCGATCGTCACGGTGTCGTTACTCGGGATATCGAGCGTGAAGGGGCCGTTGTAGTCGTTGGAGGATGGGGCATAGCCTTGCTGTTCGGATTGTGGAACCGCTCCAGAACCTTGAGTGATGAGGTAGATGGTGGTGTTTGTTCGGTTGGTAACATCACTGAGGGCGGTTGAAAGGGAGCAGGCATCCGGAGAGCTCGTGCATGATTCGTTAGCGCTCAACGGGTCCACCGAAGCATAGAGCACTTGGCTCGATCCAACCGAGTCAGCCGTCATGATGTCTTGCGTCGACATCGATAAGACCATTGACCCATAAGCACCACTTCCGAGGACAAGGGCCAACGTGGTACCGAAGCGTAGCAGAGAGCGCTTCTTTGATCGAATGGTCAACAGCTTCATCGAAGCACTCCTCTCAGCTTCCCCATCCTTGATCGCTCAAAGGAGGCTACGAACACACAGTCCTTCCAAGGTAGCATGAGAACGTGCGGTAGGGGTGGCTCATGCAAACGTTTGAGCGGTCATTTCACCGATCACAGCGGATCTTCAGGTCATTTCTCACTCGAACAGACTCCGATGCCACCATGGGTGGTTTTCTTGGGATCTAGGCTTCTCCCTTTGGGCGGCGGCAAAAGACGAACGAGCAGCACCGGTGCCCGTAGGGCAGGGGTGGTATCTAACCGGAAAGCACAGCTGAACCGCGTCACGGCTTTGGGTCCGGCCGGTCGATGAGCCGACAGTTTCTCGCTCTATCCGTTGGTGCTCACGTGCTCCTTGGAGTCTGTAGCCAGAGAGGTTATGGTGTTTAACTCATTGGGTGGGAACCATCCTCTGGTTGGTGGGGCTCAGTGCGAGGAACTCAGGTAACCAAGAGAGGCTCGGACCTGTGTGGCGTTCTCAGTCTCGCGGTAGTGCTCTGTTTGGACCCGAGCCTCAATGGCCAAAGTACAGAGCACAACCGCTGAGAGTTTATGGAGACTCAGGATGATTCAGGCATCTGGGGTATGGGGTTCTCAATCGCGCACAAAATGGTCAGTGCAACCAGTCACTTCTCGGATCTACCACACACCTCGTGTCGGCGAACCTTGAACAACCATCCGCTGATTAGTGTCGAAACAAGTGAGTTCGGCTGGGGTAAGGACATGGCGGACGACAAAGGCTCGCTCGCCAAGTCGCCAAAGTCCCTCGCCGCGTTCGAGATCAGGAAGTTGGGCCACCTCGGTGCTTGAGAGGCCGAGTGAGATGCCGGTCTTGGTTGCCTCACCTGACTCCTGGGCATAGATGATCTTGGTAGAACAGTCAGCGAGGAGGCCAAGCGCAAGCCCACGCGCTTCGCTGCCGGCATCACCCACTGCATCAAGATCGGAGAGACGGTGGATGACCATCATGTTGGCGATACCAAGTGCTCTCGAGAGTTTCCACTGGGATTGCATCCTTGCGAGCAGTGCAGGTTGGGCGAGGAGTCGCCAGGCCTCATCGTAGATGACCCATCGCTGGCCTGCATTTTGATCGGTGAGCGCCGCCTCCATCCAGCTCGACGCACACGTCATCACCATCCCTATCAAGCTATCTGATCCCGAGATCCTCGAAAGGTCAAGACTCACCATGGGAAGCGTTGGATCGAACCTCACGGTCGAGGGGCCATCAAAGAGTCCGGCGAGATCACCCGATACCGTCCGGGTAAGTGCATGGCCGATCTCCCTGGAGTCGGTGGCGAGTTGTTCAATGCTCGAACCCGCTACCGCTCTTCTTGGCCGAAAGAGCGCATCAACAATATGGGGAAGAATAGGGGTGGTGTTCTCCATGACTGCGGTCTCGAGTGCTGCATCGAGGGCAGAGTGTTCTACTGCCAAGAGTTCACGACCTAGGGCCGATTCGGTAAGGGCGCCGATGAGTGATCGCCGGCGTTGGCGAGTCACTGCCATCCACTCGGCATCAGTCATGGAGCTCGGTCGTGGACCCTCATCGAGGGGGTTGAGTCTGGCAGGCAGACCACCACCGAGCTCGATAGCGCTACCGCCAACCGCTCGTGCCACCACACTCCACTCCCCTTTCGGGTCGCCAGGCACATAGATCTTGCGACCAAAGGCAATGGAACGAGTTGCGATACTTTTTGCGAGTGCACTCTTTCCCCGTCCGATAATCCCAGCAAGCAACACATTTGGGTTGGTCAGTACTCCCTTTGCATACAGTACCCACGGATCAAAGACAAAGGCCGCTCCTGACCATGAGTCATGGCCGATCAGCACCCCTTCCGAGCCGAGTCCAGCTTCGGCAAGGAATGGATAGGCGCCAGAGAGGATCTCCGTCGTTGCGCGATGCGGCTTCACGCGGAGTGGCCGCCACGAGCGTAGGGCGAAGGGACCGGGCTCACCGTGGGCGGGAAGATATTGGGCATCTCTGCGTTCCGCTCGCAGCGCCGCCAACTCCTGTCGCCGCTCCTCCGTCAGTGCCTTCCGATGATCAGCCGCGACACGAGCGGCGACCTTTGCGGACGCTTTGCGCTCCCGACGAGATGCCGTGGCCGGAGTGTAGAGTGCCGCTCCAAGGGCTCTTCCACCGTCTGGGTGCAGCGCCCTTGCCACCGTGGCTGAGCGCCCTGCAACATTTGGCTCGTCTAGGAGCCGAGATGACCCTGCTCCTCCCCTCGGCACCTCTTGAGCGTCGACGGCGTCTCCATCCAGGATGTCCGCACGATCAAGAATCTTTCGCTTGAACATCAAAACGCCTCTCGTGCGAGCGGCAATGCTGCAACGACAAAACCCTGGGTCTGGCGGCCATAGAGGATCCGGGTTTCACACGCAGATTGCGCAGCGGCTCGCTCAATCTGTGACACCGCTGCTGACAATGCCTCTTCACTTGGTGCAGAGATGGCGATGAAACCAGAGAACTGTACATCTGCGTGCCCGCTGATGAGGGCTCGCTCTCGATCGAGAATGTCCTGATACTCTTGCGCATCGGCGAGATCCTCGATTTGTCCGATCTTTGCCTTCTGTAGGGAGTCCGAGACTGCCTCTGTCTTTTCCTTGCGGATGGACTTAAGCGCATCGGTGGTGCCGACTGGATGGGCCACAATGGAGATCGACTTTCGAACCCCTGGAGAGAAGACCAACGAATGGAGGAATGATGGCGGTACATCGATTCGTGGCCAATCGCTGATCCAGAGGACCGTCGACCACCCTGAATCAGAACGAAAACGATCCCAGTGCTCTGAGATCGCAACCGGTCCGGCAGTAGCAAGTTTTGAACCAGGCTGGCCCGGCACGATGTTCTCCATAGGGTCATAGGCAGAGCGAACAATGGCAGCCAGTTCGGCAGCCGCCAACCAATGCTGGACTCTGAGTCCCGATGTCCGTAGGCTGTGTTCAATCGCGGCCATGTCCGCTGATAGCACTGCTGCTGCACCGCGCATCCCTCGACCAGCCGAGGCGATAGCCTTACCAGCTGCCTTCATGTCAAGGGCAATGGTGATCGTGGATCGATGCGTTGAAGAACCTACTGAGGTCTGATCGAGCAATGACTGATAAGCCTCGTCGGCCCAACTGCCGTCATGGAGGCCCTGATGCTCATACCAACCGGCCACACCAACGCCTGGGTCAGGTACCGTCGCCTCCAATACCTGCAAAGCAGCACAGGTACCGGACTGGGCCAGCGAGGCGAGTGTTCGACCCCAAGCCGACACCCGTTGAGCCTGCTCATCAGGCGAAAGTAGGACGTAGGCAGGATGTTCAACCAGAAGCGTTGCCGAGAGGGTCTGTCGATGAGGATCATGGACCATGAGACAACCAGTGACAGGGTCATCGTAGAAGCGAAGGGCTCCCGCATCGCCGGGTAGGGCAAGGGTACCTGCTGGTCAGGGCTTCGATGGTTTGGAGCGAAACTCTGTCTGCCCTGCGTGTTTGCGAGCCCAATAGTGGCCCGCCACCGGTACCCATTCGATGGCAGGTCTACCCTGAACACTCACCATTGCCGATGCCAAGAGGGGCACCCACAACAAGCCCGACAAGACAAACCCGGTCTCGCCTGCAATGGTAAGAGCGGCGACTACGACGATGACAACCAAGCCGAGAGCGACGACCCGGAGCAATGAGAACCCGAGCAGCACACCACGCGTCGATTGACGTCCGAACCTGACAGTGGCTGGCTCGACTGATGAGGAGGAAGCGGTCATGGTGATACCTTTCTGTTAACTACCTCGATGAACTACTCGCAGCGGACGGGGCACGAGGGTTTGGAGACGACGGTGAAGCCTGCGTTGGACCATGGGAAGCGAGGTCAAAGAGGTCGTTCGTGCTCGGCTTTGTGGAGCCTGGAGCACCGGTGCCGCTCGGACTAGTTGGGCCAGTCTGGCCTGGTTGCCCGGAAATGGAGGCCGGCCTAGAGGAACTCCCAGTGATGCCAAATTGGCCTCCGATTGATGAGACCTTCTGTGGAGCGGCGACGGCCGTTTGTGTCACCGACTTCACACTGCTCGCATGGCCGTGTAATTGCGACATGTGATCAGAGGTGAAATGAACCGTCTTTAAGGCAATCCAAGGTGCGAGTCCGCCCATCAGGAGGAGCAGTCCCCCCGAGGCGATCTGGGTGATCGCTTGAGTACCAGAGGGGGCTCCAGCCGTTGTACCAACCCCAACAGCGCCAATGCCGCGAAACAATGTGTAGAAGCCGGTGATCAGAATCGTTACGAGAATCAGCTTCGAGGCGATCAGTGCAATCATCCCCTCGATCCACTTCTTCACCCAACCAGTTGAGATGTCGGCTAATGAGCCAGCAAAAGCTAATGGACCAAAGACGGCCGCGAGGATTATCAAGAGTTTTCGCACCGTGAGTGCCGCCCAGATGATAACGGCAGCCACAACGATAATCAACGAAAGAATCAGCAGTGCTGCGGGGTTCTGAATGGAATCTAACGCGGCACTACCCATGATGCCTTGGCCGAGGGTCGTCATGGTTCCCCCGGTGGCCGCCTGGACCATCCCATTTGAGAGGCTGTCGGTGGCGGCAAGTAAAAGATTCGTGACAGCGATCGCCGCAGCCCCACCGATAAAGGCAATGAGTAGCCCCTTGCCCGCGCGGCCAAGACCAGCGATGTCGCGGCGCAGAATTGACTGGATGATCTGGATCAGAAAAAGCCCCATACCCACGACGACCGCAATAGCCATCAGCATCGCCAGAAGACGATCAAAGCCCGAGCCTCCAAGACGGATCGCGGTGGCGCTCCCGATCTCCTCCCACAGCCAGGTGCAGACCTTGGTTGCCGCCTCGGAGAAGTATTTCGCGATCGCTGAGAATGCTGAACCAGCCAACGACTTCGCACCAGAGTCGAGCAGGCTCCCAAGTGCTGCGAACGGATTGGGTACCGATGGCATGGCGCCTAGCCCTCGGCCCAGTTGTCAACCGACATGGCACCATAGCCGTGGTGATATTCGGCACTTGCGAGACCAAGTTCGAGCGAGAATGGTTTGCTGACCGCCTGATGGCTAGCCTGGTTAATCGTTAGGGTACCCGTTACATCCAGGGCCACCATCAGTGGGTCTGAGGGTTGCCAACCCGTTGCAAGAGCCGACGACCACTCCGGATTTACTGATTCGCTCACATCTGAGACACTCCACACGACTCGATGCTTGGCATTCATCGACCATGTCGAGGCTGTAGGGATAGGTGACGGCTCACCAACGAGGTCGCCGTAGAGTACCCGGGTCGAAGCAAGCGAAGGAGTCCCAGGCATGGAGTCTGGTGCAAGTTCCGACTGCGCCCACGAGAGCAGTGCAGAGCGAGTGTCTTTGGCAAAGTTGATATCGAGTAGCTCAGTGACAAAAGTCGTCGCATACGTGTCTGACCCCTGTCGGAGGGTACTCGAGATCGCGGGGAAACTAGCAGAGACTGTCGGAGGAGGAGGATTCAGCGCTTCCACTTGGATCCATTCAGCACCGTTGGCCTGATTCGCCTCGGCGATCTTGGCATTATCGGCCAGTTGTTGGGCTGATGTGTGCCCTTCCCCAGGTGGAGCGCTATAGCGCGGCGTCAACGTATGACTCGCTCCCCCGTTGTTTGCGATGGCACGGGTTCCCTTCTCGTTTCCGCCATGAGCCCCCAAGACGAAGATGATCGCTAGTACTGCGACGATGACTAGTCCACCGCCACCGATGAGCCATCCTCGAGTCGAGCGCGATCTCATCACAGCGCGTGCCCAGCACCGACAAAGAAGTTGACGAGAACATCAGCTCCTCCGACTAACAATGCGGCGATCAAGCTAGCGAGAACGCCTGTCTTGCCCCTCGAGGTATGGTTTGGATTACTGGAGTGGTGACCGAGTGCCCACACGATGGCGGAGACAATAACGCCAGCAACAGCGGCGACGAGGCCAACCGTCAATAGCGCACCGACGATGTTTTCCAACTCGGTGATGCCCGGAAGGCCCGACGTATTAGGGCTGATGTTGACCGCGAGGAGGTTAAGCATTGTTGTTCCCTTTCTGTCGAGGGTCCCACACTTCGGTCCCCACTACCCAAGAACCCGCCCGGCGGAAAACCGTCACAAATTAGGTTGCGGGATTCACAATGGCATCAAGACCCCCGGCAGTGAAGGCGGTCCAGGACTGAACCACAACCCCCATCTGCGGATCTACTGCCGACTCAACTAATCCATCGCCGAGATAGATCCCGACATGACCAGGCAACCCTGGACCCGGGGCATCCGTCCCAGGGACGAAGACAAGATCACCAGGTGCCATGGCACCAGCAGCGACCATCTGGCCCTCGTTCATCTGATCGACCGTGTAGTGGTCGAGTGTCACACCCGCCTGGGCCCACGCCATCATCGTGAGCCCTGAGCAGTCAAACGCATTCGGCCCCGCTGCTCCCCAAACGTAGCGATCTCCAAGTTTTGAAAGCGCATAGGTGATTGCAAGGCTCGCCTGAGGAGTGGTCCCAAGCGGGATCGCATAACCAGCGGGTAGTCCATCCGAGCTCGCCGGCCCCGTAACCCCTCCCGTGGGACCCGCACCACAACCAGCGACGGTGAAAGACCCGGTGACGTCCGCCAACACGACACCAGCTTCGAGCCAGTGAGCTTTGTAATTCGAGCCACGAACGAAACGAGACCCTTGAACCTCCTCCGCGACACGCCATGGCTTCTTGGTCTGCCAATCTGAGACTGAAAGCAGACGCTGCACAAACATGCCAGTGGCATCGGCGGGGTTGGACTCTTCGGATACAGTGCCCCATCCATCCTGAGTTTGCTGCTGGAAGAGACCCACGGACGTACCATCTTGGCCCATTCCCTCCCCTGTGTTGGAACCTGGAACCCTCGTGTTTCCAAGGTCGCGCAAACCGCTCTCTGTAATCGCCACCATGAGCGCGATCTGCTCCGCCTGCGCAGACTCACCAGAGGCAGCTGCGGTGACCGACACAATTGTTTCAGCATTCACTGATTGTTCGGGATCCAGGGTAACGATCGTACCCGTCGACTGACAGCTGGCCATATTGACCAAGGTGCTAAGCGTTGCTTGCTCGGCAACGGCGCCTGTTGCCCCTCCAGCCAACACAACGAGGCCCATCAGGGCGGCGAGGGCGGCTAAGCCAAGTCCAAGTACGACCCTATAGTTCACAACCTTGCAATGACGCGCAGGAAAAACGTCACCAATCCTGAAATCACCGAGACAGAGTCAGGCAAACGCCGAGCATCGAGTGCGCAAGTGAGTGTGGCGCTGACCACGTCCAGCTCGATGTCCGCGGCCTCTATCAGGGAATTTGCGCAAACTGATGCGTAAGTGTGCATTCGCCCCTTTTTTATCTTCTCTTACTTTTTTCCCTGTTCTTAGCATGGAAGAGGAGAGTTCCGCTATTTCCCCAGCTCAATTGCTATGTGTTGTTGCGCAAGTAGCGCAAGCTATCGATACTGAGATTCCAGGGCCAGGAAGAGTCCCTGTTAATCGGGTTGCATGGGAGCGGAACTCCTCTGACCAGATTCGCATTCCTTTCAGCTTGCACAACAGCGGGTGTGCGAAGGAGCGCCACTTCGAAGTAACCGAGTTGAAGCGCTAGATCCAACTCGGTGATTCCAATGAGGCTCCAGCTCAAGGCTGTGCCGCATCACCGATTGGTTGAAAGTTCCGACAAACCCAAAGGGTTACCGGACCCCATCTTCCTCCCATGCCCAAGGACGGAGCAAAGAGAGCCAACATTATTCTCCGAACCCTGCCACATCTCCGGGCTAATAATCACCTATTCGTTGGGCACCTTGTCGAGTGGGGCGCTGTTCAACAAATGGAACAAAGCTGACAATGCACTCATCTTCTCCCCTCTGACTACAGCGAGCATGGCTACTCAGTCGGTCGACAACTGACTTGCTAACCAGAATGCGCACCCAAGACTCGACGGATGGAGAATGCATGACCTCGTCGAAAGGAGATACAGGAAGACAAAGGCCTCGTCGCCAGGAGATCCTGCGATGACTTTTGAACCCGCCAGGACCCTCCGACCGCCTGGTCGGCCTATCGACGCCCGGCTCCGGCACGTGAGACCCGCTTGATCGCTCCGGTTGCATTGAGCCGGAACTGCATCATCTGCCGGCTTACCCCAAGGCGTACAGCGGCCTCAGCGATGCTCAACGTGCCACGGGCCACGGCTAAGGTTGCGGGCTCGCTGACAAGGAGACAGCCAGCTAACCACGTTGCTTCGTCCTCAATACGCTGACTCCACACCCGACACCCGCGATCGTCCAAGGCTGGGGTCGGAGGGTGGTTCAGGAGACCGTGACTCAATTCATGGCAGATGTTGCTGTTCTGTCGCACCTCCGCGTGTGAGTCGTTATGTACGACGATGCGTCGAGTGCCATCAAAGACCGTTACTGCCGAGAAAGCCTCAGGCTCCACGGTCAACAAGTGCTCCACGGCAGGAGCGTCCCCTACAAGCGAGCTGAGACCAATAACCGGGATGTCGAGATGGTCGGCTAGCAACCACGGGTCTAGGGCGTCGAACTGGCCGATCCCAAGCTCATTCCGAGCCCCCAACGCTACCGAGCTGGCCCAGGTCTTGAATCCCCGCTGGAAGCCCATTTCTGCACCTACTCCGGTAACCTCAGTCGGTTATAGATGGTCTTGATCAGCTCATCTAGGGCGGTCGCGGCTTCCGGCGTGAGGTTCCGATCGGAACGTAAGTAGGTGGAAATCTTCGCGAGTGGCTCAGCTTCCCGTCGGACATCCTCTGACCGTATGTAATCGTCGGCGACTAACCCCGACCAAGACACCAGGGCCGCCAGGCCGTCCACGTCCGGCCGCTTTCCTTGCGCCATCCGGGTGAGGGTAGAGGCGCTCACGCCCGACTGGGCGGCCACTTCCTTCCAGTTAAGCCGTCGGGCCTGCCGTTCTGCATCCACCGCCACGTAGAAGGCGCCCGCGTCAAACCATCCCTTCTTCTCCACGTCGATCAAGTTCCTCCTTCTCCGGCTGATTGCACACTTGCAATTACTTACCGAATCTGATATACTATTCTAACAATCAAGCGTCTAGAACGCAACTCGAGACATAGGAGAGTGTATGAGTGACACTGAAACAATCAAACCCGAGGCCGAGAAGGACTTCGTAATCATCGTAAACGGTCAGGAAAAGACCGTTCCCTCGGATGAGGTGACGTTCGACAAGGTCGTCATCCTGGCCTTCGGCGCAGTGGACCCGAACACCGTTTACACCATTACTTATCGGCACGCCAAGGCACCGGAGCATGAAGGGATCATGGTGGAGGGTGGCATCGTGACCGTGAAGGAACGGACCGTATTCAATGTCACAGCTACCACTCGGTCATAGTCCAGACTTGCGTCGTCTCCGTGAGGACGGCTACGAGGTGTCCATCGACGATGATGGACGCCTCGTGGTCGATAACATCGCCTGTGTCACGACTGAGGGGAAGGTGGGTTCCGGCAGCCTGGTCTGCGAGCTGAACCTTAGCGGTGATCGGACTGGCCCTCCCGGCAACCACGAGGTCGACTTCGTCGGTCCGACCCCGTGTAACCGTTACGGCAAGCAGCTACCGCACATCACTCGGAGCGAAAACATGAAGCTCCGTGGTCAGACACTGCAATCGCATCACTTCTCAAGTAGACCAAGCACTCCATTCCCGGACTACCACGCGAAGATAACCAACTACGCCAACATGATCAACGGTCCGGCGCAGGCGATCGGCGGCCCTTCGGCCCGAACTTACAGGGAGATAGCGGACGACGATCCTGATTCTGTCTTCAAGTATCTGGACACTGGACCGGGGCGTTCGGGGGTTAGCGCTATAACCCGCAAGGTCGAAGGTATGAGAGTCGCCATAGTCGGGCTTGGCGGAACAGGCTCATACATCTTGGACTTCGTCGCCAAGACGCCCGTGCGAGAAATCCACCTGTTCGACGGCGACATCTTGTACTCCCATAACGCCTTTCGCTCTCCCGGAGCCGCCAAGCTGGAAACCCTCCGGGAGGCGCCGAAAAAGGTGGACTACTACAGGGATATGTATGGCCCCATGCGGGAAGGGATCGTCCCGCACCCTTACCCGATCAATGAGACCAACCTGGGTGAATTGGATAGCTACAGCTTTGCCTTCCTCTCGATGGACAGCGGGCCCGCAAAGGAGGCGATCGTCAGATTTCTTACTGACCGCAACATCCCCTTCATCGACACCGGGATCGGAGTCTACGAAACCGACGATCGGCTTGCTGGGGTGCTCAGAGTAACGACAAGCACACTAGAACGACAGGATCACGTACTGAACGGCACTCGCATCGACTTCACCGACCGGGACCAAGAGGCGCTCTACGACCGGAACATCCAAATTGCTGAACTGAATGCCTTCTCGGCCAGCCTAGCGGTGATTCGCTGGAAGAAGTGGGCCGGCATATACTTGGATTTAGAACACGAACATTGCAGTGCCTACACCATCGACGGCAATGCTCTTATCAATGTGGACCGTCCAAGATGCGAGTAAATAGCATCGAGCCGATATTCTTTGATGTCATACCGGCTGAGCTGCAGCCTGCCAAGCTGTACATCTCGATCGAGTATGGGGCCGTTCTTCATCTATGCTGTTGCGGCTGCGGCCGAACGGTATCAACGCCATTAAGTCCCGCACAATGGCGGATAACCTACGACGGACAATCTGTCTCCCTCCATCCATCAGTCGAGAGCGACGGGTTCGCGTGTGAGTCGCACTACGTGATACAGAATAACCGGGTGGAATGGGTCGAACGCCTCCCGAAACAGAGCGCTCAGTCACGCCGGCTCGCCGACCATCGTGCCGTGGAGTCTTACTTTGAGGACCGTACCTCTGCAAAGAACGGCCCGACCGAGATCTCCGATACAGATAAGCGATCGCGCCGCTCTTGGCTACAGCGGCTCAAGCGGTTCTGGCGCTAAATAGTAAAACCCGAACTGCTTACCACTTCGAGAGGACGAGTAAGCACCGGCGTAGCATCATGAGCGTTGCGGACTTTCGGGGATCGGCTCCGACGGCCTCTTCTGGGCGGGCTCCGATCCATGTCGCGTCATTTCGGCAAAGCATGATGCACTTCACACTAAAGGGGTGCGGGCGTGAGCGAGGCTGACACTTGCCGTAAGGATGTAGTGCCGCGCCTGGTTCGTTCAGAGTGGGACGACAATCCTCACTCGTCTACCGAGCAGCGCATATTCACCGATGGTCGGATCATTCCGGTGTCGAACGATATCAAGCGTGGCAAGCGAAAACACACTGACTTCGTCCTCTCCGCTACGCTCGAGACCTTCCGATCGCCCCAGCAAGCCGAGGAATACGGGAAGACTCTAAGCTTTCAGTTCGCACTTTCGACCAATAGCAAAGAAATAGTCGGGTTTAACTTCGCCATTGGCATGGCGACTGAGCTGATTGAGTACCCGAAACCACAGGAGCTCTTCGATAGATACTGGGTGGCACAAGGGCTCTGATGGCTAAGGCTCTGAAGGTAGCCCGTATAACACAGGGTTTGACCAGCGACCACATCTCTCGCCCGACCAGTTTGGTTCGATGACCAGAGGGCGACAATTGTCCTTGCTGCCACGATAATGTCAATTGTCTCAGCGTCCGTAAAGTATTGCAAACCCACCAGCTCACCGTCTTTCTGGAAGATCGAATACGCCTTGCCAAGGATGGGTTGGCTCCAGTTTCGAGCAAGAAAATCCTCAAGGTGCCTCTCAAGAGCAAAGGTACCCCGGTCCTCAATGCCTGGTTACTTAGCGACGAGCGTTTAGGCAGACGTCGGCTCACCGATGTTGATTAACCGCTCTATCTCAGTTGGATAGTCCGTGAGGTTAGCTAATCTACTTGCCGATCCTACAGCACCTCGCAGTAACTCATTCATTGTGGTTCGCGGGATGCCAATCCCAAGCTACTGAACCCTTCCCCGATGGGACAATGTCTCCCCTGTGGCGTAAGAGTAATCACCAATCATTCGACCAACTTGGTAAATCCGTGCAGCATCTGGACTCAATATCCAATCATTCTGTTGCAACCCCCTCGACACTGTCCGGAGAACACCGCGAGCAAGTCCTACATTAATCCTCGTTTTACTTGGGTCGTCATCGAGAAAGATCGGAGGAACTCTCGATTGAAGGCGCGCCATTTGTTAACGGTCACGAAAACCTGCACACTCACGGACACCTAAATTGCACGGGTACGGTCACTGGTTTTGCATGGGTTA
>NZ_DAHXOI010000009.1:0-112500 GCF_027364955.1 Ferrimicrobium sp. | reverse complement strand
CAGATCCCGCGCTACTTGGGTGGCGATCGAAGGAGGTTGGGGGTTTTCGTCTACGGGGCCATTACCCTCTGTGGCGCAGCTTTCCAGACTGCTTTGACTAACCGACCAACTTTGTAACTCCTTCTTGATTCTGGCGAACCAAGATGATCACTCCCACTACCCCGAACCGGCAACGCCGCCAGGCTATCACACCGGTTCGGTTTGGGCTCTTCCCTTTTCGCTCGCCGCTACTTGGGGAGTCACTGTTGTTTTCCTTTCCTAAAGGGTACTGAGATGTTTCAATTCCCCTTGTTCCCTCCTCCTGCCCTATATATTCAGGCAGGGGTGACATCGCATTTACTGATGTCGGGTTTCCCCATTCGGAGATCCATGGATCGAAGCTTGGTAGACAGCTCCCCATGGCTTATCGCAGTCGCCTACGTCCTTCATCGGCTTCAGGCGCCAAGGCATCCACCGTTGGCTCTTAATAACTTGGAGTACTTATGTTGATTACTCGTGCTCGCTCTTTCATTCTCAAAGTGCGCGACCAAGGGTCGCATTGTAGCTGAAGAGGGATGCCAGGCTTCGACACTTTCTTTGAGAGCGCCTTACCATCTGTGTCACACCCACTCTTCCTCTGGCTACTTGCGTAGCCGTTGGATGGATGTGGACTCAGATGGGTTTGGCGTGTGCTCCTTAGAAAGGAGGTGATCCAGCCGCACCTTCCGGTACGGCTACCTTGTTACGACTTCACCCCAATCACCGACCCCACCTTCGACGGCTCCCTCCATTACTGGTTGGGCCACCGGCTTCGGGTGTTGCCGACTTTCGTGGTGTGACGGGCGGTGTGTACAAGGCCCGGGAACGTATTCACCCCGACGTGCTGATTCGGGATTACTAGCGACTCCGACTTCACGCAGTCGAGTTGCAGACTGCGATCCGAACTGAGACCGGCTTTATGGGATTGGCTCCCCCTCGCGGGTTGGCGACCCTTTGTACCGGCCATTGTAGCATGCGTGCAGCCCTGGATGTAAGGGGCATGATGACTTGACGTCGTCCCCACCTTCCTCCGAATTAACTCCGGCAGTCCCCTACGAGTCCCCGGCATTATCCGCTGGCAACATAGGGCAAGGGTTGCGCTCGTTGCGGGACTTAACCCAACATCTCACGACACGAGCTGACGACAGCCATGCACCACCTGTGAAGGGCCCAAAAAGGACACTACATCTCTGTAGCTTTTCCCTACATGTCAAACCCAGGTGAGGTTTTTCGCGTTGCATCGAATTAAGCCGCATGCTCCGCCGCTTGTGCGGGCCCCCGTCAATTCCTTTGAGTTTTAGCCTTGCGACCGTACTCCCCAGGCGGGGCACTTAATGCGTTAGCTACGACACGGAACCCGTCGAAATAGGCCCCACATCTAGTGCCCAACGTTTAGGGCGTGGACTACCAGGGTATCTAATCCTGTTCGCTCCCCACGCTTTCGCTCCTCAGCGTCAGTACCGGCCCAGATCGCTGCCTTCGCCGTTGGTGTTCCTCCTGATATCTGCGCATTTCACCGCTACACCAGGAATTCCACGATCCTCTACCGGACTCTAGCCATAGCAGTATCAGATGGCGACTCCAGGTTAAGCCTGGAGATTTCACATCTGACTTGCCAAGCCGCCTACGAGCTCTTTACGCCCAATAAATCCGGACAACGCTTGCCCCCTACGTCTCACCGCGGCTGCTGGCACGTAGTTAGCCGGGGCTTCTTCTGCAGGTACCGTCATTTTCGTCCCTGCTGAAAGGAGTTTACAACCCGAAAGCCTTCATCCTCCACGCGGCGTTGCTGCGTCAGGCTTTCGCCCATTGCGCAATATTCCCCACTGCTGCCTCCCGTAGGAGTCTGGGCCGTGTCTCAGTCCCAGTGTGGCTGATCGTCCTCTCAGACCAGCTACCCGTCGTAGCCTTGGTGAGCCGTTACCTCACCAACAAGCTGATAGGCCGCGAGCCCGTCCCGGAGTGATAAATCTTTCCTCATTCAGTCATGCGGCCGAATGAGAGTATTCGGTATTAGCACCGGTTTCCCGGTGTTATTCCAAGCTCTGGGGTAGGTTGCTCACGTGTTACGCACCCGTTCGCCACTAGGTACTTCAGGTATTGCTACCCTGGTACCCCGTTCGACTTGCATGTGTTAAGCACGCCGCCAGCGTTCGTCCTGAGCCAGGATCAAACTCTCCGTCATAAACGAATGTCTCTTGGTTGATGGTCCCCTCACTGGGAGATCTTGGACGAATCCAAGGTCTCGTTCGTGGGTGGTGCCATCTTCCAAGGAGACGAGTTAATCCGAGCTGGATTGTTGTATCTCAAAGTGTTAGGTTGACGAGGTACTAGATCAACGACTTCGATCCTGTTGAGTGATTGGTACCAAGTGGTACGTCTTCACCGGTGGGATCGAGGCTGACCTAGGGTTTCCTCTCATACCCGCACTGGCATGTCTTCCCTCTTCAGTTTTCAATGTGCCACACCAGCTTGACCTTGGATGGGCTCTTGCGAGTTACCTCCTTGGCACAAGCGCAATCGATCTCAATCCCGAAGGCTTGAGCGACTGTGGTGTGTCGTTTGCGAGTCCCTGAGTCTCTGTGCTGTGTTACCAGTGCAGAGGTTCTCAGTTCCTCATTCCCAGCGGTGGAAGTTGTTCTCTTGGTAGAGGTGACAACCACATGGGATAGATAAATCTAGTGTGCTCTACTCGGTGGGGGTGACGGTTTTGGGGAGGAAATTTGGGGGATTGGCATTTGCGCTGCTCAAGTGCTGTTTTAAGTTGGTCGCAGAGAACACGGCGGCGATGGCCATCAACACCACTGAGAGGTAAAACGCGTCATGGATGCCAGCAGTGAACTCGGTGCCGATGTGCGCACTGAGCTTCGACGTACCAACAAAGATAGCGAATGCCTGGTTCTTCGAGATAGTTCCTGACGCCACTACGATGGCCGCTGCGAAAGAGAAGACCATTCCAATGTTGGCAAACGTCCGCAGCATCCCCGAAGCGATACCAAAGCTACCAGCAGGTGCCGCCTTCATCACGGCGGCATTGTTGGCCGGATAGAAGCCACCGGAGCCTATCGCCCCGATCACGTACGCGCCTGAAAGGATCCAGATCGCTGAACCGGTCCCCAACTGCGCGTAGATCACCAGCGCCAGCATCTGCACGACTAATCCAATCGTCGCTGGCCAGACAGCACCGTAACGGTCAGCCAATCGTCCACCAATAGGGCCAACCACCCCACCGACCACGTATCCCGGAAGCAACAGGAGAGAGGCATGCAGCGGTGTATATCCCCTAACCCCCTGTAGATACATAAGTAAAAGATAGAGAACTGAAAAGCTTGCGAGCCCTTGGAAGAGCGCTGCCAGCAGCGTAGGCGACATCGTTGGCACCCTAAACAGGGACAGATTCAGCATCGGTTCGTTCTGCTGAACCTCGACAAAGGCGAAAACCCCCAGAAGAAGGAGGCCAGCTACTACGAACGCAATGATTGACGCATTCAAGGATTCGCTCGTCAGCTTCGTGAGTCCCCAGAGGATACCAAAAAGACCCAATCCAAGAGTCACCGTGCCCAGATAGTCGAGTCGACGCTTTTCACGCTCTCCATGGTCATGGAGCACCTTGAACGCAATAGCCAAAGCCACTAACCCAATCGGCACGTTAATCCAGAAGATCCATCTCCATGAGAAGTAGGTCACAATCAGACCACCGAGCAAGACACCGAGGACGGCCCCGATATTCCAACCGATCGCGTTGTATCCATAGGCTCTACCCCGTTGCTCCGGTGGGAAGGTATCGGCGATCACCGCACCAGAGTTGGCAGCCACCAAAGCACCTCCCACGCCCTGGAGCAGTCGGAAGCCGATGATGGAGGCCTCATTCCATGCAAGCGCACAGAGTAAAGACCCAACGATAAAGACAAAAAACCCTAGCTCATACATCCGGACCCGCCCGAACATGTCTCCGAGACGCCCGAGCTGGGTGGCCAGCAAGGTAATGACTAAAAGGTAACCGATGATCACCCAGATAATGGAGGCCAGGCCAACGTGCAAACTCCGTTGGATCTCAGGGAGGGCAAGGACAACGATGGTGGTATCGACCGCTGTAATCAGTACGCCGATGACGATCACCAGAAGCGCAAGCCCGCTGCGTGTGTCCCTCGTTCCCATCTCCTTGGCCATGCCAACGTTCCTCTCTGCTGGGTGAACCGGCTTACGTGACCGCAACCGCGGTGTATCAGGATTCTACAACCGACAGTACGACTTGTTCCTTCCCACTACACGCGAGTCCTACCGTCGGAACGCACCAGCATATTGGAGCCAACAACGAAGGAGCCGATGCCGCGAATCCACCCACTGTGCCGGCCGGCAGACACCAGTGTGTCCACCAACACACGACTGATCAAGAAAATCCTCACGCACCGGGAATAGCGAAGTATTGCAAACAGTTCGCAACTAGTGTTGAACTGTCACCCATGATCATCGAAGATGAGCTACCAGAAAGTGAAGGCATGAGCGACCAGCTAACCCCCTCGGACTCGCACCTCCAAGAGTCACCGCGCAAGATGCGTCAGGTCTTCGGGCTCTTTGACCTCTTCCCGCTCTCCATCTCTAGCATTGGACCCGTTTTCTCCGTGGCGGCCACAGGAGGCGTCATGGCAGCGGATGCGGGATGGTGGGCCCTACCAGCCATCGCCATCTTGGCCATTCCCTTCGTCGTCTCGTCCTTCGTCTTCCGGTTGCTCAATCGCCACTTCCCGAACTCCGGTGCCTCCTATCACTGGTCCTCACGAGTGATGGGCCGAAGGGTCTCCCAGTACCAAGCCTGGATCCTGATCCTTGCTTATTTCTTCTCCATTCCCCCCATAGCGATTCCGGCAGCGAGCTACACGCTCGCGCTCGTGGCTCCCCACTATCACGCGAGCAACATCGTGACCATTATGGTGACCATCTTCTGGATCATATTTGCGGCCGTTCCCTTGCTCCTCGGCTCAAAGCCAACCGCGCAGATCACGAAGGCGTTCTTCGTTCTCGAGATGATCTCACTTCTCGGGTTCGGAATTCTCGGGCTCGCTCGCTTACACGCCACCTCGGTTGGTATCCATTTTGGCGCCATTCCAGTCGGTGGCATGCTGGTCGTGGCGGTGGTCGCCGCGACCGTACTCGATGGTTGGGAGATCGACTCCTACGCGGCAGAAGAGTCCGAGAAGCCTCGCAAGGATCCCGGTATCAGCGGCGTCATCGGTGCGTTTCTAGCGCTGGTGTTCTATGCGATCCTCTACCCCTTGATGTTCTCTGAAACGCCGATGAAGATGTTGGCAGCGCCGAATGACTCGGACCCTCTTGCGCTCTGGGCGCAACGCGTGCTCCCATCGGCGCACTGGGTGATCCTCGTCCCCATCCTCGCATCAACAGCCGGAGGCCTTTGGCTCACCACCTACATTCTGACGCGAGCCCTCTACTCCATGGGGCGTGAGCAATTGATTCCGCAGGCGTTTGGCAAGTTGAGTAAGCGTCACGTACCACATTTCGCTACCGTTGCAGTACTGGGCTTGACCTTGGTCGTCGTCGCAGTACAACTGTTTGTCTCCTCGTTGGGTAGCTTCTTCAACTTGGTGCTCTCAGCGGCTGGGTTCTTCCTCTTGGCCGAATTCTTCTTTGACATCATGACGGCAATTATTTTTCTCACCGTCGGGCATAAAAAACTACCCGATGTCCAGTTCCAACCGCACCAACATCGATGGCTCCTCATCGGTGCCATCTTCTCCGGTACCGTCATGGGCGCGCTACTCGTGGCCTTCTTTATCTACGGACCAAAAGCGATTGGAGCAGGGATTGACCAAACGCTGGTAGTGCTGCTCCTCGCTGGTGTCATCTTCGTGCTCGTTACCTTGCGCCGCGTCAAGGGTACCTATGTCTTCCACGGTAAAGACGCACCGCCTATCCCAGTCACCACCCATGAGCAATAGCTGGATCTAACCCCGTGCAAGAATGTCAAGCAGCACACGCGTGGGCAAACCCAACGACCATGACGTGAGGCGTCAGTGCACCTGGTTCGCATCGATCATGGGGATGCGCGCCCTACCGACGTCGGACTGTCGCGAACCCCTCGGGGATCGACGCCACGGCTATCGCGGTGACCGTAACCCAAGGGTGGAGAACGCCTCCACGATCCAAGGTTCGTCCACCGCAATCCACTCGAGCACAGCACCCTACTGGCTACGGTGGAAGACCCAATGATCCTATTGAACTACCCAGCATCGAAGAGCTGCAGAGGACGCAGACGTCAAACGCTTGGCCCCCGTCGCGCAGGGAGGAGCGCCGATGAGACCAGACCGAGGGAGACCGTCTGATGACACAGAAGTGCGCAACCAGTGCTTCTGCACGAGCAAGGAAGCGCCCGTTCGCCGAGCTACAGCGTCAGTGGCAACTACGCTGGGAGAGATGCGTCAAACAGCCCTGGTCGATCAGCGACGGAAGAAGGCACTCGTCTCCTCCTCGTCTTCGCCGACGAGACTGACCGTTGACCGCTCACACCGCTGCTCGTTCGGTGGCTGCAGATCCTCGCTCCGCCACGAACCACTCTTGACCCTCCACCCCCTACCGTGAAGTCGTGACTATTCTCGTTGATGCCGCTACTATCGCTGTGAGGCGCTCTGATCGAGTGCTCTTTGCTGATCTGTCGGTCACCGTCTCTGACGGAGATCGTCTGGGCGTGGTAGGCATCAATGGCACCGGAAAATCCACGCTCTTACGAGTCCTTGCCGGGGAACAGGCCCCGGAGGCCGGTGAAGTGCGCAGAGGCAAGGGGGTGCGCATCTCCCGCCTCGACCAGGAGGACAACCTGCCCGATGTCACGGTGCGAGAGGTGGTCGGATCTGGATGGGAGGGTGAGGCGGTGCTCGATCGTCTCGACATGATCAGCGCCATCGATCGCAACATCTCCGGCCTCTCCGGAGGACAGAAGAAACGGGTTGCTCTCGCTCGCGCCCTCTGCCGCCCTGGCGATCTCTTGATCTTGGACGAGCCGACGAATCATCTTGATTTGGCAGCCATCACGTGGTTGGAGACGTGGCTTGCTCGATTTTCCGGTGGGGTCATTTTGGTCAGTCATGACCGCTATCTGCTCGACCGCGTAACCAACCGCATGCTCGAGCTAGATCGAGGGAAGGCTTACGTACACAATGGTGGTTACGCTGGGTACCTCGCGGCTGGTGCTCAACGCGACGCCCAGGCTGAGGCGGCCGACGCCATACGCCGGAACCTCGCGCGCCATGAGCTGGCATGGTTGCGGCGCGGTGCAAAGGCGCGAACCCGTAAGCCACAAGCCAGGATCGATGCTGCACGCCAGCTGATTGGCACCCTTCCCCCACAAGCTGCTCGCCCTGGCGACATCGATCTCACCTTTGGTACACCTCGCTTAGGCAACAAAGTGCTCGAGGTCGTGGCTGCCAGCTATCAATATCCCCATGATCAGTCCCCGACCTTTCGCGATGTCACGATGAGCCTTGCCCCACGAGAGCGCCTTGGCATCGTCGGATCAAACGGCACAGGAAAAACAACTCTCCTCGAAATGCTCGCCGGGCTGCGTCACCCCACACAGGGACGGATTGAAGTCGGCACCACCGTACGTATTGGCTACTACGCCCAACAAGGTCCCGATCTCGATCCGAACGCGCGGGTGCGCGATGTCGTCGCCGGCCCACATCGCGTGCCTGGGGACCCAGCAGACATTCACCTCATGGAGCGGTTCTGGTTCACTGGTGAACTCCCGTGGGCCACCGTCGGTACACTTTCGGGGGGTGAGCGTCGCCGTCTACAGCTCCTCACTGTCCTCGCGACTCGTCCCAATGTCCTGCTGCTTGACGAGCCTACGAACGATCTCGATCTCGACACACTGCGCGCGCTCGAAGACTACCTCGAAGACTGGCCCGGGGCGCTCGTGGCAGTGAGTCACGATCGCATCTTCCTCGACCGAGTGACCGACCGTATTGTGGCCTGCTTGCCAGGACGAGTCAGCGAAGTACCTGGCGGACTCACGGCCTGGATCGCTGAGACGTCACTACGACCAACTCGCGGGACCAGAGACGACGTTTCCCAACGTGAGCGAGCTGGCGACGCAACACCGCCGCCGAGCTCTTCCGTTGCATCAAGAAAGTCTCCAAGCACCATCCGTTTTCAACTGCGCAAACTGGAGTCACTCATCGAACGCCTCACCCGAGAACGAGATCAACTCACGCTCGCCTTCCAAGAGCAGACCGACCACGAAGTACTCGCAAAGCTCGGTACCGATCTCGCTCGTTGTCAGTCAGAACTCGACGACGCTGAGGATCAATGGCTGGCCCTGACTACCGAATACGATGAGGACTGAGCACCCCAAACGACCATCGGATGCACGCGCGATGACCACGGCAGCCACTCTGTGCGCAAGCGCCTACGCGAGACGGGCGCGCAGTTGTTGGTACTGGAGCGCAGACAGTCCAAAACTCTCAGTCGATGAGGGAACATAGCCTGCCTGGAGCGCCCATGCGTGCGTATCGGCGATCGTCGCTGCGAGTGACCTGGTTTTGAGTCCAGCCCGATACGCACGATCAGGAGCGGCAGCACTTTTCCACCGCTCGGGGCTGAGACCCTCCCAAAGCGGAAAGACCTGCTCGTTAACCCCAACCTCGTTAAGGAGTGTGGGTTCCACCCATACAAACTCAACCCCACCCTCAGGGACGATGGTGTCACGCACACTCGTCAAGAAGCCCGCAAAGTCCAAGGGGGTCAACGGGCTCACCGTATGATACACCCCAGCGGTCTGTGTGTGAACCAGCGTCACCATGAACTCCGCCAAATCACGAACATCGATCACTTGAAACGGGTTATCCATCGGTCCGGGAACCAAGAGAGTGCCACCTCTCGCGATCGTCTCCACCCACCAGGTGAAACGATACGTTGGGTCGTAGGGGCCGACCACGTAGGTTGGTCGCACGATAGCAAGGGGTGCCTCAGGAAAGCTCTCCTTCGCCGCTCGTTCACAGAGTGCCTTGAGTCCTCCATAGGTGGTCGCTGTCACCTCCTCGACATCTGGATTGACCAAGTCGCCCAATGGCGCATCCTCGGTGTACCCAGGCGCCACCGGGCCAGCATAGGCAGCGATCGATGAGACCTGCAGATACGTACCGCCGCGCTTGCCCAACGCGGCACCGAGTGCGCGCACCTGTCGCGGGAAGTAGGCCGAAGTGTCGATGGTGGCATCCCACTCACCCACCGCAAGACCTCCCAGGTCACTATTCCGATCCCCGAGAACGTGCGTTACCTCTGGAAACAGTTCAGGGTTCGTCTTCCCACGGTGGAAAAGCGTGACCTCATCGCCCCTTCGCAGCAGTTCTTCGGTTACGTGTCTTCCAATAAACTGCGTTCCACCGATCACAAGTATTCTCATGCTCTGATCCTAGTGAACAGTGTGTGTGTTCAACCATGAACCCACCAGATCGAACAACGTCACACCATGGCCACGATGACAGCCGGTTGTCCCTATTTACCGCACAAGACCGTATCCGCGGCACGCGCAAAGAATCGAAGGGTCGATGAGTGCCCCCGGCAGGATTCGAACCTGCGCACATGGTTTAGGAAACCACTGCTCTATCCCCTGAGCTACGGGGGCATGGCCACCCAGCCTAGTCTAACGAATGTGTCGCGACGTTATTTGCATGGCCACCACCAACCGTCCTCCTCAACGGGAACGCTACCTGACGTCAGGCCGTTGGCGCCTTGGCCATCACGCATACTCCCCTCTACGTGAGCAAACCTCTCAGCACGAACGTGCGATCAGATCAGGAGCCGTGCAAAGCCACGGGATCGTTTGGGTCAGTCAAAGAACTGCGACGCTAGCGTAAAGCCACTGCATCGCTGCGAGAGCACCGCTCGTTCGCCGAGACGTCTGGGCCGACACTCCTTTAGCGATCGGTACCCGCACTATCAAGTTCTGCAATCTCATGCTCCACCGCACCGATCCGGTGATCACATTCATCGAGCATCGCTCGAACTCTTCGGACGACCACTGCGAGTTGATCAAGACCGAACTCTCTGCCAGCGAGCCGATCAATCACCGCCTGACTCTCATCACGCAACTCCTCAAAGCTCGCCTTCACCAACTCCTGTCGGAATTCCTCGTCGCTGATATGAAACCAATCAACTTCGCTCACTCTCGTACGTCTCCCTCGCTTCTCATCGCCACCACACCGTCAGCCATGATGGCCCTCACCAACTCTTCACCACGTACCTCCGCCGCTGAGGTGAGCCACCGTCCCGCGCTATCTTGGAGTATTGCATACCCTAGACGCAGTTGGCTCCGTGGATCGCGAAGATCCAGCATGGCGTGCCGCTCGCTCATGCCGCGAGCCTCGGCGTCGATCTGCTGGTACACCGCCCGTACAACCGCTGCTGGGTTCAAGAGACGCGGACGCTCATGAGCCACGCGAAGCTGTAGGGCTGCACGTAACCCCTGCGCCGCATGTCTTGTCTCCTCCAGCTCCCGGCGGCAACGCCCTTCCCCAAGCCGATGGAGTAGTGCCAACTCCTCAGCCTGACTGACCCGAAGTTGGGTCAGTCCAGCATGACAGGAACCAATCACCCGCGAAGCCATCGTCCGACGACGCGACGCTTCCTCACGCAGCCGGGCGCCGACCAACTCGATCGTTTGCTCAACAAGTTCAGCCATATCCGTTAGATAGCGCTCGATCCTTTCCACCAACGCGGTGGCCACACTTTGGGGGACATCAAGCGCCCGATGCGCCACTTCGTTGAGCAAGACTTCATCGGCCGCATGGCCGATTGCACACCAGACCGGCGTCACCGCATTGACCACTGCGCGAACCACCGGCTCGGTATTGAATAGCGCAAGCTCACTCTCCGCGCCGCCTCCTCGAAGAACGACAATCAGATCGTTGTCCTCTGCATCGGCTCGCTGTATCATCGTGGCCATTTCATTAGCGGCTTGCATACCAGTCACCCGCGTTGGATACAGTCGCCAGGAGAAGTGAAAGCCGCTTCGCGCGAGGACTCGGGTGAAATCGTGCTGCACCGTGCCTGCCTCCGAGGTGACGATACCGATCGCCAACGGCACGGCAGCGAGTTCACGCCTCTTGTTGCGCTCAAAACTGCCCTCCTCAATGAGAGCAGAGCGCAGTCGCTCCACGTCGAGCTTTCCGAGCCGTCTCATCTCATCGTAATCGAGCTGTTCGACCACGAAACTGACCCGGCCAGCAGGACGATAGGTGCTTAAACGACCAATAGCGACCACTTCCACATCGCTCTCGAGCTCACCCAATCCACGATTTTTGAGTTCTTGCCGGATCCGGCTGAGATCGTTGGCGAAAATGACCGTATTGATCTTCGCCGCCGTTGCACCAATGGTGTTATCAGTCAGCGCACAGTACAGATGACGTCGCAAGGAAACATCCTGTAACGTCCCTCTCAGCCGGAAGCGGCTCGTCATCAATGGTTCCAGACTTCCTTCAATCATCTCCCAAAGATTCGCGACGGAGAAAACAGGAAACGGTTCGAGGCTCACAACTCTTGAGCTTAGCGCCCTTCGTGTGCCGCCGAGGGGCGAGCTGCCACCACAACGGCGTGTAATCCCTCAACCGATCAAGTCGACGTGACGATAGCGCGGGGCTCCATAGCGAGCCAACGACGTCAGGCGGCGGCCCGAGCCGACGGCAAAATCGAAAAGTAGGAACGACGCCAACCCGAGCTGAAGCTCGCTCGGCGCGATGATCATCGCTTGGGAACTGAGCATTACTCGTGCGAGACGACCAAGCGAAGGTGCATGCCCACACAGCACCAACGAACCAGGTGTCGCATGAGCAAGATCTGCCAGCTCGATGAGCTCCTCGTCAGAGGCACACTCTACAAGTCGCAAATCCTCTTCGCATGCCACCCCAAAGCGTTCGCTCAGCGGCGTAACCGTCGCTTCACACCGTAGCGCGGTGCTAGTGATGATGCGAAGCGGTATCTCATGGGCAAGCGCCTGCCCCAGGACACTCGCCAATACGATGGCCTGCTCCATTCCCTCACGATCGAGTGTTCGCGCCAGATCGCCACCATATCCGACGCTTGCACGCGCCTTCGCGTGCCTCAAGAGAACTGCTGCCATTGAAACCTCCCTGTCCGTTAGCCGCCACGCATGTCCACGGCGTCCGTCCTTAGCCAGTGCAATCCATCGTCAATGTGGTCGGCAGCCGCTACCCGCTCACACCGAACCCACCCACCCAATTGTATGCTGTCGTACGTGTACACCCAAACCTGGGTTCGGCGACGTCGCCCATGATGGTGCTCGTCACAATGGTCGCGCCAAGCATGCGATAGTAGCTCCGTCGCTCGATCGGCCATCGAACGGAGATGGCATTCCCTGCTGCCACAACACCTGAGATCACGGCAGACCTGCGACACGACATAGACCCATAAGGAGACGGCCACAAAGAAGGTGCAAGACCTGTTAAAAAATATGAATTGGTGCTCGTGTGTAGACCCAGCGTGAGCATTCTTCAGTTATTCTCATTGTTGCATGAGTGGTGATGAGAAGATAGGCGGACCTACTGGTGCTGTGACTACGTCATGGGCTCGTATGCAGCAACTGTATTGGCGAGTCACGCTAGTGCTCATCCCGTCGATGATTCCTGCGCTCTATTTCGGAGCTTGGGCACTGCGACTTGCTACCGTGGCCTTTGGCCTCTCGCTGGTCATTCTCTTTCCGCTTCGCCGTCGAATTCCTCGCGCAGCTATCCTCATCCATGTGGGCATTGCCTACTCCACAGCGCTCGTCGAGCTTGTCCTACCTGCCACAGCGGTGATAACCGTACTGACGCCATCCGAATGGCGACCGGCATTGACGATCTTTACCACCGTCGGTATTTTTGCCCTTGCCATCTACGGTGGTCCGATCATCGCCAGCGTCGCCTTGGGCGTGGGCCTCGCGGTATTGTCGAGCCATTTTGTCACCAATATACCGACTCTTGTGGCACTCGCCCTTGGAGCTGCCGCTGGAGCTGCGATCCGGGTGGCCATCGCGGAGCTGATTCGGTCACATGACCAGTGGAGCCGCCATGCCCTCACCGATCCCCTCACTGGACTTGGAAACCGACGGGCGATGGAACAGGGATACCTCGCCTTCCAAGTCACCGCGGCGAAGCGCGGTGTGTCGATGTTTCTCTCGCTGTGGGATCTTGACAACCTTAAACAGATCAACGACACGCACGGACATGCCCAAGGAGACGACACGCTCCTCGCCTTTGCTGATGTCCTCCGCGGAGCTCTGAAGGAGGAGGACTTGGTCTATCGAATCGGGGGTGATGAGTTCTGTTGTCTTCACTTGGGTCTCCAAGATGGAGCTTCTGTCATCGACCGCGTTCGATCCGTCTCTCCCGCCGTCTCCGTCGGCCTTGTAGAGTGCAATAACCTCCCACTCAGTGACGCCCTCCAACAAGTAGATAAACTGATGTACGAGGACAAGCGGCGCAGACGTGGTGGACTCGAACCTCTACCACCAGCGTAGCGTTACCCGATAGGCAAACACCAGGTACTGCCTTCGGCGTGACCCCGAATCAACTACCACCGTTGCACCTATCACGCGTACCGTCCTTCGCGGGAGTACCTTCAAGCACCACGACCGATAACCTGCGCATCAGCCGAGAAGTCCGTCTGCAACGCCCCAGCGGGCGCGTCCATAACCGGATCCGAGACCGTGCCGATAGCTCCACCAAATTAGCGACGCGAACGCTCAACGCCGCAGCAAACTGCTGGGTAGCGTACTCCACGTCGCCTGTGATCGTAGGTATCCATAGCCGAGAGCTCTCGCACCTCGTCTACTCTCGTTAGCAAGGGGGTGTTGCCGATGACGACCACAATTGCCGATCTCACACGACCCGAGTTTGAGGAACGTATTCGTAATCGCGTTCTCGTCATCCCGATTGGCTCCATCGAACAGCACGGCCCCCATCTTCCCATCGGAACTGACTCTCACATCACCACAGCACTCATCGAGGAGCTTTGTCGTCTTCGGGGAGACCGACTCCTCCTTGCACCGCCACTACCGCTCTCAGCATCGGACGAACACTCGTCCTTTCAAGGAACCTTCTCGATGGGCACCAATCTCCTCGCTTCCTTGCTGAAGGTGCTCACGACCAATGACCCCGTCCAATCCCGAACACTACTCGTAAGTGCCCACGGGGGCAACTTACCGGCATTTTTGACAGCGAGCCAACCCTTCTGGATACCAAGAACCCACGTACTCGTCGAGGCGGCCGCCCAGTGGGAACTGCCCGCCGACGCCAGGGGAATCTGGGAGCCAGACGCCCACGCTGGTCGCACGGAGACCTCCGTCATGCTCGCACTGCGTCCAGATCTCGTCCATCTCAACCAAGCAGTATCCGGGTACAATGGCTCCCTCTCGTCGGTAGGGACAATCTTGGCGAGTGACGGTATCCGCGGGGTGAGTTCGAGCGGCGTCCTTGGTGATCCAGCTGGCGCGAACCGCGAAGAAGGTCTGGCGATCCTCGCCGCCTTGGCAGCTGATCTCGTCCGAACCTTCGATCAGGTCAGCCAGTGATCGGAGCTCCTAGCGATCGAGATCGTCCGCTCGCCATCGTCACCGGCGGCGCTCGTGGAATCGGACTGGCGACGGTGCAGGCGCTGGCCTCGTTGGGTTTCTATGTCGTGGCGGTTGACGCTCCGAGGACATCGAGCATGCCTTACCCCCTCTCCTCTTTGCACGATCTTGAGGGCATCAAAGGAGAGCACATCCAACCAGAACCCTGCGATGTACGCGACTCAGCCCAGCTATCAGCCCTTGTTGAGCGCTTGGTAAGCACCTTTGGTCCAGTCCAAGTCGTGGTGGCATGTGCTGGTGTCCTTGCCGGATCCGCTTCATCGCTCGAGTTGGATCCAGAACAGGCCCACGAGATCTTTGCCGTCGACTATTGGGGAGTCGTCCACCTCGCCATGGCCACGATGCCCTCGTTGAGGACCACCCAGGGCGTTTTCATCGCGATCACCTCAGCCGCAGGACTACGCGGACTTCCCCAACTCGGGCACTACTGTGGAGCCAAGCACGCCGTCCACGGATTCCTCGCCGCCCTCGCTCGCGAGGAGCTACCAAACGGTGTGCACATCAATATGGTCGCCCCCGGTTCGACGGATACCGCTCTTCTTCAGGCCACCGCCGCGGTCTACAATCTTGCATCGCCAACTGCATTCCTGGCCCAGCAACTCGAACCCACACTCAACACACCCGACGACATCGCCAGTGTCGTGGCCTTCCTCGCCACGCACCCCACCAGCGGTATTAACGCCGCCACTATCGCGGTCGACCGAGGCTTTCTGGGTTGACGACTCCCGACCCAGAACGAGAGAATCACCGAGCATGACAAGCCCGAAACCAGCTCCTCGCGCGATATCAGCTCCTCGCGCGATATCAGCGCAGAATCAACCCGGTACCATCGGCTCAGCTGGACAGCGAGGACTCCCACTCCGCAAGGGAGGTCATGACGATCTGACCCAGTTCCTCCAATTGTCCCGGCTCAATGATCAGCGGCGGTGAGAAGGCGAGGCCCTGACCCAACACCCGAGTGATGAGTCCATTCCGACGGACGATGCCTGCCAATCGATCAACCGCCGAGGAATCTTGGGAGCGTACCTGAGGCGCGACCTCCACGGCCGCCAACAGACCCACGCCACCGCGCACCTCGGAGATGGCCGAGAATTGCAGCGCAGGCTGCAGGCTCTCTAGCAGCGTACCCTCAAGCAGGGCACCGCGCTCCAGAATCGCCTCCTCTTCAAGTATCCGACAATTCCTCATACCAGCCGCCGTGCACGTCGGATGCCCACCATAGGTGGGACCATGTCGAAATACGGGAGAGTCCTGGCGAGCAAAAGGTGCGGCGACATGCTCGGCAACAACGACACCACCAAGCGGCAGATATCCACTCGTTACCCCTTTGGCGAAGGTGATGAGGTCAGGGGAGATGTCAAAACGCTCGACTCCAAACCAACTCCCCAATCTTCCGAATCCACAGATGACAGAGTCCGCGATCAAGAGCACCCCGTGTCGATCACAAATCTCCCTCAACGAGGTGAAATAACCGACTGGAGGAGGATACACTCCGCCCGCACCGATGACCGGCTCGGCGATCACCGCCGCAACATGCTCCTCGCCGAGGCGAACGATCTCTGCCTCAACCGCCTCTACCTCATCGTAAGGAACCCGATAGGTGTCCGGTACTAGATCGCCAAACCCCTGGCGGTTGGCTTCGATACCTCCAACCGACGTGCCAAAACCCCACGTCCCGTGGTAACCATTCATCCGTGAAATAATGGCCGTTCTCTCCGGATGGCCCAGTTCAAACTGATAGCGGCGTGCCAACTTAATTGCCGTCTCGACGGCATCACCCCCACCTTGCACAAAGAAAATCTGAGCATCCTTCATCGGCGCCCGCTCAGAGAGAAAAGTGGCGAGCTCTTCCGCTGGTCGATTCGAAAAGTTGCCAAAGGTCGAGTAGCCGGCGAGTTTCTTTGCCTGTGCGTAGATGGCATCAGCTATCTCAGTCCGGCCGTGGCCAATGTTAGCGTACCAAAGTGCTGCCGTACCATCAAGGTAGCGTCTTCCCGCTTCGTCATAGACGTAGACCCCTTCGCCATGATCAAAGATGACCGGATCGTGACTCGCTTGATAAAGCTGTCCAAAGGGATGCCAGTAGTTGCTCATAGGTTCTCCTCGCGTCGCTAGCGTGTGGCCAGATGCTTAGGAGTCTAGAACTCCTCCAAGCTGGACCCGGTTTCGCCCACGCGCTTTTGCGTCGTAGAGACCGGAGTCCGCCATACGTAGCAGCTCCTCGATGAGCCCCCTCGGGGAGAATCGACGCACCGCAGGGGAGGCTACCGCCACGCCAATCGAGGCGGTGATCGCACCCTCCATAGTAGGAACCGAGACCGACGCAAGCACCATCCGAAGCGACTCAGCCAGGCTCAGCGCCTGAACCTGGTCAACGCCAGTCAAAAAGACGACAAACTCCTCACCGCCAAATCGTGCGACGACATCTTGCGTGCGTAGGCGATTCTGAATATTGAGTGCTGCCTCTTTGATAACGAGATCACCAACCGAATGTCCGAAATGATCGTTGACCACTTTGAAGTGGTCAAGGTCGATGAACATGGCTGCCATCTCGAAACCGCTACCGCGTGCATTGACAACGAGTCGCTCAGCAAGCGACCAAAAGCTCCTGCGGTTCATCAATCCGGTGAGTGGATCGGTCTCTGCAAGCTCTCGCAAGAGATCGTACTGCATCATCTGCGACACCGCAATACCCGCCTGGTCCGCAAAGAACTCCAGCGCCTGAATCTGCTCAAGGTCTGGGAACCGTCCATCGCCTGGCTCATCAGCCGAGATCACTCCCAGGAGTTGTCCCGATTCGATGATGGGAATCGTCAGCGAGTCTCTAGGATCCCAAAGGCCGTCTCCCTCCTCCACATGCGGCCGATCAGGGATGGAGAGTTGGCGACCTAGTTGGTCGGGCAGTGGATACTTGCGGTGGTCGAAGAGGTAGGAACGTGACAACCGCATTTGGGGTTGCATTATCTCGGCAAAGCGACTGAGTTCGATCGGACCGCTCTCATGGAGTCGGGCTCGCTCGTCCTGCTCGATCCCAGAGGTCACCCGCAATTCAAGGTTGTCGTCACTGCGCAGGTAGATGGCCGAACGGCGAAAACCACCAGCCGAAGTGACCGCATCCGCTGTCGTCTGCAGAATCTCCTCCAGCTGCCCGGCACGTTGCACGTCATTGCTCGCGCGGAAGAGCTCACTCAACCGCTCCCGTTGCGCAGTCAGAATGCGCAGCTGTGCATCAGCGTAGCTGCGGTTCTCGTGCAGCTGAATGGCGAGCGAAGCAAAGTGCGCTAACGTCGCGATCAGAATAGAACGCTCGAGCGTGGGCACTCTCCCATCGAGTGGGTCATCAGGAAAGACCACACCGAAGATCTCAGCAGGCGGCCGATAGAGTGGAGCAATCAACAGCGAACGTGACTGCCACTGGCCGCCGGGCACCGATGGCACCGTTGCGACCACCGAGCCACGCTCCACTAACGTGTCAAGTAGCGGCTCCGAACCTTCCACCCAGTAGATGTCGCCGATCCGGCGTGCCACCCCAAGAAGCTCCTCTAGCTCTCCCAAAGGCATCGAGTAGTCGTGAAAATCCTCCATCTTCAGGTCGCCACGGATACTCGTCATCGCCTTGATGCGAAAACGTCCGTCACCTTCGAGAATCGCGACAGAAGTGGACCCAAATCCCAGCACCTCGCAGCTGGTCTGCGTAATTTTGCGTAGGAGTTCATTGCGGTCGGTGGTCACGCTCAGATCCCGGGCAACACTGAGGACCTTTTGTAATCGTCCCTCGATATCAGAGAGCTCATCTGTCGCTACATCCATTTTCATCAGTTCCCTCGGTGTACAATCGGGTGAAACAATACTTCGCTTGAATCAGACCACAAGCTTTCCTACGCCGAGGGTCCGACACCATCGCTCAAAGCTCTTCACTTCGACCCATGAGCGGCTTGATATTGGCCCAATGCCGATGAGCCGACTCGGCGTCATCGCGAAGCTCAGCATCACCTCGCTTGGTGCGGCGAGTGTGATCGAGGAGGCGTCGTGGCGTAGGAAGCATCACTGGATTCGCGACAGAGCGGACACAGGATGGGTCGGCCCCTGCCAACGACCTCCCGGTGAAGAACTTTGCCGCCAAACACCCACCGTGACAACGTGCATACGCAGCGCAGCTTCGACATCCCACCGCTGGCGCCTCAGCACGGAGGTCTCGAAAGAGTTGAGCATCGCGCCATATGGTCCTAAATCGATCATGACGCAACGAACCAGCACGGAAATCAGGGTGAATTGTGAAAGGACAAGCGTAGACATCACCCACTGGATCGATCAAACAGACTACCCTACCAGCACCGCAGAAATTGAGGCCGGGCAGAGAGGTTCCCAAAGGGTTCAGATGGAAAAAGGAGTCCGCAGTCTGGATCTCAGGGTGTTGCAGAAGGTAGTCGTAGAGGATGCGCTGCTCAGCATCATCGAGCGCCAACTCCTCATAGCAATCCTGAGCTCTTCCCGATGGTCGAAGACGCGTCAGTCGAAGCTGCGCGCCAAAGCGTTTCCCAAGCGCTTGGAGTGCATCGAGTTGAACGATCGAGCCCTTGGTGACCACAACCGAAAGTTTGGTACCCCGCACGCCAGCTTGTGCAAGATTCTCAAGCGCCCATACCGCACGGTCAAAGCTACCGACCCCTCGGATCGCGTCATTGACCAAAGCCGTCGCGCCATCAACCGAGACCTGAACGTTGCAGTAGCGTAACTTCGCAATCCTGCGAGCAGCCTCCTGATTCAAACGAGTACCATTGGTCGAAAACTTCACACCAAGGCCAAGGGAATCCGCATACTCGATGATCGCAAAAAAACTCGGATGCAACATCGGTTCTCCACCGCCGATGTTGAGGTAGAAGACACCCATTGCGGCCAGATCATCTAATACGTCTCGACAGGCTTCAAAGTCCAGCTCGTCAGGGTCGGGTCTCCCTGATGACGAAAGACAATGTCGACACGAGAGGTTACATGCCCACGTCAACTCCCAAGTGAGACAGAGGGGAGATGACAAGCCCCCCATCAAGGATTCGCGGACACTGCTCATGGCACCTCTGCATCCATCAAGTACCAGGGCTCACCGTCCCACTCCAAGAGCTCCACCACTCCGGCTATCCGGAGTTGGAGAAGTATCTCCTCGATCTGGCCTTCGGTCAAGTCAAGTGGTGCGAGTTCTACGATGGCCGCCGCGCGGCCTACAAGCAGCTCAGGCAGGTGCGCCACCAATGCCGATTGCAAGAGGATGAGTCGCTGCTCACAGCGGTGGTAGGCGATCGCGCCGAATTGCTCCGAGCGCACCTGTACAGACGGCGACCATCGCCACCGCAACTCGCCTAATGCATCGGACCGCGCAGATGGCGTCCCCTCCCCTGCATCGGGGTCAGTAGACGCCACAGATCCCATCAATATCGATGATCTCTACGACGATGAGCGGCTCGTCCGCACCTTCATCGACTCGCGGCTCCAACCGCCTACGGGTCAGCTTCGGCTCCGACGCCGCCTCAGACCCTGCCCTGGATTCTGCCCCAGATTCTGCCCCAGATTCTGCCTTAGTCCCGGGCGATCCGACGTTCCTCTCCTCGACCATACCTCACTCCCCTCATCGTGGTCTCGCTATTCCAACACGTTCGCGCGAATGGATCCATTCGCCGGAACAACCTCAGCCGTTCAGCCCAGCTCGGCCGACCCCCTACGCAGCGACTCAAGAACGGGGACGGTCGCCTGTATCGCGCTGCGCTGACAGTAAAACTGTAGTGCTCGCAGCCCGCCAAGCTCCTCTCCTCCACCGGCCCTACCAGGACCGCCATGAATCCCTTGCGGCATCACCACACCATGCCCCGGATTGAGGGCTGCGGTCGCGCTGTTGAGCTGTGCAAGACGCCCGTGGAGTGATCCAAGAGCCACAGCCGTCGCAGCAAAGGCAGCATCGTCATCAGTCACAATCGTCGCCACGAGCGAACCTCGCCCCCTTCTCACCAACTCGATGCCTTCGCTCATGCTTCGATATCCCATCAAGGCCACGCACGGGCCAAAAACCTCAAGTTCGTGCACGAGCCTCGCTGAAGAAGGGTCGCTAATCTGGATGAGTGAGGGTGCAACCACCGCTGCGACGTGCGGGTCGACATCGATGAACTCCACCGAACTTGCCCCCGCGAGGAGGCTTTTGCCCTCTTGCGCCAGTAGCGCTGCACCTGCAATCACCGATTCCTGCTGTGCCCGCGACACCAGGGGACCCATCTCAACCTCGGGATTCCTCGCGTCCCCGACCTTCAATGAACTCATTCGTGCTACGAGTCGTTCGCTCACCGATCCCAATAACTCATCGGGTACGATCACCCTACGGATCGCGGTGCATTTTTGGCCAGCTTTGATGGTCATCTCTGTGACCACCGCATCCACCAAGCTCTCCATCGATGCTGCGCTCAGATCTCCCAGTGCAAAGATCGCATTCAACGAGTCCGCTTCCGCGTTGAACCGAGCTCCATGCGTGATGAGATTCCGATTCGACCGCAGCATGATCGCGGTATCTGCAGACCCAGTAAAGGCGAGGGTGTCCTCTTCCTCGACCATATCTACAAGATCACGACCACCAGCGCTCAACAACGATAGAACCCCGTCGGGGATCAAGTTCGCTGCATGCAGGTCGCGCACCATAAGATAGGCGACCAGTGCCGTTTGGGTCGCAGGCTTGGCCAGTGAGGGCATACCGGCCAACGTCGCGGTTGCTACCTTCTCAAACATGCCCCATGCGGGGAAGTTAAAGGCATTGATGCCAATGGCAATACCCTGGCGAGGAGTGAGCAGATGCGCCACCCGGTACTCCTCCGAACGCGTCATCTGTGCGAAGCCTGGCTCGATCAAGGTATGCCGATCGCCAAGCTCTTCACCAAGACCCGCATAGTAGCGAAGAACGGCAATAGCACCGTCGATATCAAAGACGGCATCGCGCTTGTTCGCCCCCATGTTCGCAAGAACCGCGTCATAGTAGGCTGGTCGCCCCTCACGAAGTTTCTCGGCAAAACGCGCGAGAAGCGCTCCCCGCTCACGAAACGTCATTGCCCGAAGCTCAGCCCCGCCGGTGCGGCGCGCCCAGGCAAGGGGACCTGCAACGTCTACCCCATCAGCTGAGCTCGACGCAACAGGAGCACCCGTCGCGGGATCTCGCAACACCGTCCCCTCACCGCTACCATCAACCCACTGCCCACCTAACAGATGTTTAACCCGCATCATTGCCCTAACCTCCTTGATCAACCCATGCCGCAACCGGTCTATGGAGCGTACCGAACCGTTGCATCAACCCAGTCTATTCAACACCGTGGAAACGTTCGTAAATACGCCGTGCAACCCCAAAGAGCTGCGACTCTCGATGGTCGACTGCGACCAACTGCAGAGCGAACGGAACTGTACCGGCACTTCCGCGCCCCTGTAACCCATCTACACCAATGCGAATCGGCAGGGTCAGAGCGGGAAAACCCAAATAGTTAAAGGGCAGCGTCAACTGGTTGACACCAGAAACATCAAGTGGCCACCGAGCAGGAACAGGCCGTGCCAAGGTTGGGAGTGCCACGACACCCTCACCCATGCCAAGCCCTCGAAACCAACGCTCACGTACCTTCTCTCGCCGTTGACCTGCGTGGCGATAATCGGACTCACTCACTTGGGCCGCACCGCGAAGACGTGCTAGCCCTCGCGGATCGAGCCGGTGGGCTTGGGATAGATAGGGGCTCAATTGCCGATAGGCCTCCCATAGGAGTACCGTATTGCCATCCTCCCAGAGATGATCGAGCTCGAGCACCGGTGTTGTACGGACGGGTAGATCGATGGCTGCAAGCACATCGGAGACGACCGCGTCAAAGGACGGCACCCCACACTGCACCTGTGCAATCCATGTCGGCGTTGGACCTTCCAACACACCACCAATACCGACAAAACCCCGTTCAAGATCGGCGATCGTGCGGGCCAACACACCGACGGTATCCAAGCTCGGGGCTAAGGCGGCGCACCCGGTCTCATCGATCAGACCATAGGTTGGTTTGAGACCTAGGATCCCGCAGCACGCCGCCGGGATGCGTATGGATCCCCCGGTGTCGGTACCAACTCCAACCTCCGCCTCGCCAAGGGCGACAGCAACGGCAGAGCCGCTGGAGGAGCCGCCAGGGATCAGATCCGGGGAACAGGGGTTGCTCGGGGTACCGAACCACGGATTGACCCCATGGACGCCAAAGGCAAACTCCACAAGGTTCGCCTTACCGCGAATGAAGACCCCCGTCGCACGCAGTCGAGCCACCGCCGCTGCGTCCCGCATGGCTGGCAACGCCCTGGAAGCGACCAGCCTGGAACCACAGGTGGTCGGCAACCCCTCAACGTCGAGCACGTCCTTCACAACGGCGTTCACCTTCCCTGGCTGATACGGCTCCACTTCACCGATCATCCACGGACTGTTCACGAAAGATCAGCCTCCTCGCTACTGACATGAGCGATAGTACCGATGGTCGTCAAATGCGTAATCGAGGGGGATATGCCGCGGACGTAGGTGGCTAGAAACGCGAGCGAAGTTTTGAGCACTGCCTGTTCATAGGCGTTTGTCTGCGTGTACGCCTCGAGATGGTCTGCGCCGAGAAGTTGTAAATAGACCTTAGGAGCAGGAGCTTGGTCGTAGATCTGGGTCGAGAGAGCTGGAGCATTGACCGTATCCGCCGTGCCTTGCGCCACCATGAGTGGCATCGCAGGTGACGGGAAATATTCTCCGCCGTAGGGAGTGAATTCAGCCCCCGAGAGTATGATTGCCGCCTTCACCGCGGAATCACGGCAGCAGGTGTTATCAGTGAAGGCCAGCGTCGTGTCCCCCCCATCGCTCTGACCAGCGGCGGCGATCTCATTCATATTGACAAGCGCCGTCAACGGCGTCGATGGGTTCTGATTCAACAACGCGACCTCGGCAATCGCGGCTCGCATGTCACCTGGCTGATTGAGCATGTCCGACTCAAAGGCATCTGATAGCTCCGCATCCGACAGATTTACCCCATAATGTGCGATCGCCCACGCCGAGGAGAGCGGAAATCGAGGTGCCGCTACTACGTATCCGTGCCGTACCCATCCGCTGATCAATGGCAGGTAGTTTGATGGATCTACGTCGAATCCAGCCGCGAACACAATCAACGGGTACGGAGAGCCCGCACTGGCAGGATTCGCGTCCACCACAGGATTCACTTGCGTGGACTTTGTGGAGGGGTAATAGATGTGCAGAAGATAGCTTCTCGTCGAACAGGCTCCCGTCGACGGCACGCACAGAATCCGTCCATCTTCGACCACGGTCGTAGAGTACTCGCCGACACCACGGATAGGCGAGCTACTCGTCTGTGTCTCAACAGGTGGAATAGATGTCGTGCTGGATGAACTTCCCGGTGCGGTCGTCGCGGTGGGGACACTCAAACGAGCGGGAACGGTTGTCGATCGATTGGCGACAAACAACGCGGCAATCAATACGACAACTGCCCCAACGATGCCGACCAATAACGTAGAACGTGCAGGTTTACCTACTTGCATCTTGAACGAACGACACCCCTTCTTCTACCTGGTGGATCTGTGCGATCCGCCGTTCATGTCGTCCGCCGTCAAACACACCGGACACGAAGGCCGCAACGATGGCAAGCGCAAGCTCATCTCCTAGCAACCGAGCACCAAGGGCCAGTACGTTCGCATCGTTGTGCGCCCGGGCAAGCCTGGCAGAGAGTTCGTTCCAACACAGCGCTGCTCGCACGCCGACCACCTTGTTCGCAACGATCTGCTCGCCTTGGCCGGATCCTCCCAACACTACCCCGAGAGTGGCGACTCCACTCGCTACCGCTCGACCGACCGGTTCACAGTAGAGCGGATAGTCGACGCTCTCCTCCGAGTCGGTACCAAAGTCAATGACCACCGCACCCTCATCCTCGAGGTACTGGGCGACTTTACCCTTCAGCGGAAAACCAGCATGGTCACCGCCGATAGCGACAACGACACCATCGAGCGCTAGGTTCACAGATAGTTCCCTGGTGCTGGCGTTCCCTGCGGGAGCCCTCGATTACGGAGCTCTTGTAACTGGGATCGCGAATCCATCTGTTGTGCCATGAGCGTCGCTTGGATGCCGTGAAACAATCCCTCGAGCCATCCGACGAGCTGGGCCTGCGCGATGCGCAGCTCGGCCTCAGATGGTACCTCCCCCCCATGGAACGCTGGGGCGAAACCTCGGAGCTCCTCCGTGAGATCCTCCGACATCACGCCCCCGAGTTCTGCCACAGAGGTGTCGTAGATCTCTGCCAGTCGGCTACGAGAATTCACGTCGAGAGGAGCCGATTTGACCTCCTCCAGGAGTGCCCGTATCATCGAACCGATGCGCAGTACCTTTGCCGGTGACATAATGACCTCGGAGTTCGCCTCCGGCGCCGCACTATCACCTGGCATCAGTAACTTAGGTTCCTCATGTGCATCTGCCATATTCGTCCTCCGTTCAACGGGTCGCCGACCCGAACACCCACCAAAAGCCTACCTGATAAACGTCAGTATCGGAATGATCACCTCATCGGCCGTTAAGCCTCCGTGTCGACATACCAACTGGAGTGCACCGACATCGTCTGGATCATAAAAACTCACCGGGGTCGTCGGCACGATGGCGACGTCCCCCACCCGTGCCATCACCCCTTTTGAAGGCGTACCTCCAAAGATACCAAGCCCCACAACTTCGTCTCGCACCAACACACGAGCGATGTCGCCATAGCGTTCAGAGACCATCGCCGCTACCCGTTCGGTGGCGCCTTGCTGACAGTGGAGCCATCGGAAACGCCCCTCTCCCGAAAGAAGCTTCACGAGCTCCATGATGGTGGCATCGATGCGGATCGGAGCTGTAGGAACCTCGACCTGCCCGTGATCTGCCGTAATAACGAGTGCCGTTCTGGCCGGCAGTTGCTCAACGAGCATCCCGACGAGCATGTCTACCATCAACAACTCGCGTTCATAGGCATCACCAAGCCCAAACTCATGGGCCACGGTGTCGATGCCGTCATAGTACGCAAAAACGAGAGGCTCACCCTCCTCAAGTGCCCCAAGGATCTTGGCGACAATACTCGACATCGCATGCCAATAGCGGAGCCTTCCGCCACGGAGATGGACCTGCGTGAAGCCAGTCTTAGCAAAAAGGTACTTCGTTACCACCGTCGGGGTCTCGCCACAAAACGGCGGCACCGGCTGAAAGTCCACGGGAATCGGCGGGGTGACCTCGCGTTCTGAGGAACTCCATCGCAACGTATTTAAGATGGCATGCGATCCCAACCGTACCCGGTACCCCAGCACCCCGTGCTCGGCCGGCGTTGCGCCAGTCGTCAAGGAGGTGAGTGCGGTAGCGGTGGTCGTCGGTCCCACCGAGTAGCCTCGACGCAGCACCCCACTCGCCAGAATCGGGAGCGACGCCAGTCGTGGCAGAAGCTGAAAATAACCCAATCCATCAAGGGCGAGAACGACCACCCGTTCTACGTTGTCTACTCCGGTTCCCAGAAACGCGTCAGCTGCTCCTGTTCGGCCGCGAACGATGTCCACCACCGTCGGCATGAGCGTCGCCAGGCCAGGGGCCGTATACTCTGGTAAGACAAAGGAGTCGTCCGGGGTGATCTCATCCAATTGTATGATGCCCATCGATCCTCTTTCCTCCTCCAGGCTAGCCCACCTTAGCACGTGCTGGGCCAAGCCAGAGACTCACCGTATCGGCTACGATGGTCATCAGTGAAGGTTTCAACTCGTGGAGACTACGCATCAAGGGCGCTCTTGTCGCTAGCCCTACGCCGGGTTCCTGAGAAACCCACCTCGGTTGCGGAACTCTCGCGCCGTACCGGTCTACCCCAGCCCTACTTGGAGCAGATCCTCTTGACTCTGAAGGGTGCAGGACTCGTCACCTCACGGAGAGGGGCCAGCGGAGGCTATGTCCTCTCCAGGGACCCCACACAGATCACCCTGGCACAGATCATCTCCGCGGTCGACGGCCCTCTGACCCTGGACAACTTCGGTGCCCCACATGAGAACGGGGCGTGCGAACACGAGGGGCAATGCGTGCTTCGCGACGTTTGGGCCGAGGTTGGGCATCACATGCGTGAACACTTACGCTCGTACACCCTTGCTGATATGGTTGCCCGGGCGCGTGGAATGGCCCCAGATGAACAGAAGGTCATCGGCGGATGACACCAGAAAGCCACTACCCGGCCAGCTGGGAATCGGACACGATCCTCTCGGACGGAAGGACGGTTCACCTGCGCCCAATCCGCCCTAGTGACGCCCAAGGGATCACCGAGCTCCATGCGCGACTCTCGCCTGCGACGGTCTATTACCGTTTCTTTACGCCGATGCCGCACTTGAGCGAGCCCATGCTCAACCGCTTTGTCAATGTCGATTATCAAGACCGCATGGCATTTGTCGCTGACTACCGCGGTCGCCTCATCGCGGTGGCTCGCTATGACCGAATCCCTGGCAACCCGGTAGCCGAAGTCGCGTTCCTCGTAGACGATGCCCACCAGGGCCGTGGGCTTGGCTCCATCATGCTCGAGCAGCTCGCTGCCTTTGCCAAGACAAATGGCATTACTCGCTTCGTCGCTGACACACTCGCCGACAACACGCGAATGCTCAAAGTGTTTCGCGACGCTGGCTACCAACTGATACGGCACACCGAAGAGGGTGTCGTCCAAGTTCGCTTCGATCTCACCCCCACACAACAGTCGCGCAATGCCATGGCGGCTCGAGAACATCGCGCGACGGCACGATCGATCGAGACGATACTACGACCGAACTCGGTCGCTATCGTCGGTGCAAGCAGAGTCGCTGGGAGCGTAGGCGACCTCATCTTCGCCAACCTTCTTGATGGCAATTTCTCTGGAACTATCTACCCAATCAATAGTGAAGCCACCGCCGTTCGTGGCGTTCGCTGTTACCCGAATCTCGCTTCCCTCCCCGAACCTGTCGACCTCGTCATCATTGCCGTCAATGTTGCTGAGGTTCTCAAAGTCGTCGAGGATGCGATCACCACCCAAGCCAAGGGGGTGGTGATCATCTCCGCAGGATTTTCCGATACCTCTCGGGATGGTGCAGAGGTCGAACGTCAATTGGTAGCACTTGCGCGACGCAACGGTATCCGTGTGGTCGGCCCCAACTCGATGGGAATCGCCACACCTCCATTCGGCCTCCAGGCCACTTTGGCACCCATCAGGATCCATCAGGGGGGTGCCGGTGTCCATGCGCAGTCCGGACCACTCTCCTTGGCGATCCTCGCGGAACTGCAACGAGCTGATATCGGAGTCTCAGGGTTTGTCAGTTCCGGCAATAAGGCGGATATCTCCGGTAACGACCTGCTCTCGTTCTGGGAGGACGACCCGTTAACGAGCATTGTACTCCTCTACATGGAGGGATTTGGTAACCCACGAAGCTTCGCCCGCATTGCGCGACGAGTATCCCTTGCAAAACCAGTACTTGCAGTCAAGTCCCGTCGCCGAAGAGAAGGGCAGATACCCTTAGCCTTTGGCGAATTAGATGATGACGCTGCTGTCGAGGCGCTCATGCGACAGACCGGCGTCATCCGTCTGGACACACTTGAACAACTCATACAGTTAACACGGGCCTTCTTGGACCAACCCATACCCAACGGCAACCGAGTCGCAATCCTTACGAACACCGGCGGCACCGGACCGCTCGTGGCCGATGCCCTTACGCCCGCCGGCTTGGAGCTCGCGACGTTTTCAAGCGCTGCTCCAACGGTCGGCACCAAGAACCCAATCGAACTCGCACCATCGTCGACGCCAGCAGACTGGGGGCAGGATTTGGCGGCGGTACTCGCTGATACCGGCGTCGACGCCGTCATCGTCTGCTATATTCCCACTGTCGTTGGCTCAAACGACGACCCTCGCACCTTAGCGCCGCCAACCGAACGTGGTCTCAGCGGTAACCCCAACCCAGCGGTCAACGCGGCGGCAAGTGTCGCTGATGCGATCGCCCGAGCCTCCGCAGAGAATGCGACCAAGCCAGTCCTGGCCAACTTCCTCGCACTGCCGGGCGTGCCAGCAGCGCTCTCGAGCCACGGCAACACCATCCCCTCATACTCGTTCCCTGAGAGCGCCGCCATTGCCCTCGGCAGAATGGCTGACTACTCTCGCTGGAAACTTCGACCGAGTGGAGAGCCAATCACCACGGAACCATTAGTCATTCCAGACGAATTGCTGTCTACCCTGGCCGCCGGGTCGGCCCTCCTCGACGGTGAACCTGCGCGCGTAGCGGCCGGGCAATTCGGCATACCCATCGAGCCGCCCACCGGTGCACGTCGTGAAGAGTTAGAGGGTCGTACCGCACTGTTACGCATCGAGCTGATCCACGATAACCGCTTTGGACCCTTTCTACGTGGTAGCCTTTCCGGAGTTGCTTTCGACCTCTTCGGAGCCGTCTCACTACGGGCACTGCCCCAAACAGAACAAGACATTGAAGAGTTCATCGATTCGATACCGGGTATCACCATCACCGACGGTTACGCAAAGCTTCCGAAGATGGATCGAAGTTCCCTCTTTGAGATCACGAAAACCCTCATCGCCATTGCGGACCAGTTCTACCCCGTCCACGCACTTTTGCTCGACCCGATCTCGCTCACCACCAAGGGCGTCTACGTGCGCGGTGCACGACTGTTGATACGAGATTCCCTGCTTGAACCACAAATGGTCACCCGAAGCCTACGTGCGCCCGGTGCACTTCACTAAGAGCCACCCATGGACGCGTAACCAAGACCCAACTGTGCCGCTCGCCGGCGGGTCTACCCACCGTCGATGGGGGCTGGATCGAGCGAGCCTAGCTCGACCCAGCGCTACCGATCCGAGCGTTGCCCAACGGTGCAGCATGATCATGGATGGCCAACCCACTCATTGCACCACTCGACCCTCCAGCCGGTCCCATGCAGAACGACCTAAACCGAAAGCATCTCCTCAATACCTGCGACGAGCAACGCATCCTCTGGCGTCACCATCGGCCGAAAGCGACGCACCGTCGCTCCATCGCGTGACACAAGGAACTTCTCGAAGTTCCATTGCACATCTCCAGCTACACCTTCGGCGTCCTCGACTGAGGTGAGGGTCTGATACAGCGGGTGCCGACCTTCCCCGTTGACCTCAAGCTTGGCAAACAACGGGAAATCGACACCGTACGTCGTCGAGCAAAACGTCGCAATCTCCTCGGCAGAGCCAGGTTCCTGTTCACCGAACTGATTGCAGGGGAATCCGAGAACGGTAAACCCTTGATCCGCATACTTGTTGTGCAGCGCCACCAGCCCCTCATACTGAGGTGTTAAACCGCAACGCGATGCGACATTGACCACCAGCAAAACATCACCTCGTCGCTCATTAAGCGACTCGCGCGAACCATCCAGACGTTCCATCTCTAACTCATACGGAAACAACATAACCTCCCTCGTTGGATACCTTTGACAACCCAGAAGAGGACGTACTTAATCCCAACGACCACCCGGCATGCGCTGGGCACCGCTTTTGGTTCCAAACCATATCCAACCAGCCGATGAGCCGACTCGTTACCTATGGGTGAGAGTGCAACACAGAGCATCCGACACCGTGGCCACTCATCGATGTTTGAGCGATCTCCTCTGACTGGGGATCCCTTACGGGCTCCTTAACTCAGATTGAGCGCGGCATACTTCACGTCGAGATACTCGTTGATCCCCTCGAAACCCCCTTCGCGACCGAAGCCCGAGTGTTTAACGCCACCAAAGGGTGCGGCGGCGTTGGAGACCAGACCTTGATTCACACCTACCATACCCGATTGCAGAGCATCGATCGCCTGATGCACTCGCCTAAATGACTCGGTAAAGATGTAGGAAACAAGCCCGTAGTTGGTGTCGTTGGCCACAGCGTAGGCCTCGTCGTCGTCATCGAAGGTATAGACCGGCGCCACCGGACCAAAAATCTCCTCGCGAAAGATCCTCGCACTCGTTGGAACACCTGCGATAACCGTGGGAGCATAGAAATAACCGTCCGACCCAACTCGCGTTCCACCAGTGAGCACGCGCCCACCTGCCGCCGTCGCGTCCTCAAGGAGGCCAGTCACCTTAAGCAGGGCATCCTGGTCGATCAGCGGTCCAACCTGTGCGCCAGCTACCGTACCACGGGCGACCTTCATCTTTGAGAGTTCATCGGCTAAACGCTCCGTGAAGGCCTCGGCGAGATCTCTGTGAACCAGAATGCGGTTCGCGCTCGTACACGCTTCTCCACCGTTACGCATCTTGGCAAAGATCGCTCCCGGTACGGCCTTGTCCAGGTCCGCGTCGGAGAAGACGATGAGGGGAGCGTTGCCACCTAACTCCATCGACAGGCGAAGCAGGTTCGTAGACGCCTTTCGCATGAGCATCTTACCCACCTCGGTTGAGCCCGTAAACGAAAGTTTACGCAACCGGGCGTCATCCACCAGGCGATCGGTAATCTCCCCAGGTTCTGAGGTGGTGACGATATTGAGGACACCGGCCGGCAATCCTGCGTCAAGTAGGATCGCACCAAGTGCCAGTGAACAGAGGGGCGTCTGCTCAGCAGGCTTGAGAATAACCGTGCAGCCGGCTGCCAACGCAGGTCCCACCTTACGTGTCCCCATGGCGAGCGGAAAGTTCCAGGGAGTAATCATGTAGCTCGGACCAACGGGTGACCGCGACGTCAAAACCTTCGTCATCCCATCAGGTGAGCGATAGTACTCACCTTTCATGCGAACCGCCTCCTCTGAGAACCAACGGAAGAACTCAGCCGCATAGGCGACCTCTCCCTTTGACTCAGCTACCGGCTTACCCATCTCTAAGGTCATCAAGAGGGCTAACTCCTCTTGCTGAGCCATGATCTTCTCGTAGGCCGAACGAAGAATCTCGGCACGAAAGCGAGGAGCCGTGGCCGCCCAACTCACCTGCGCACGAGTGGCAGCCTCGAGCGCATCGAGCGCATCCTCTGGACCCGCGTCAGCAACCGACGCGATCACCTCTCCGGTCGCCGGATCCTCGACATGGAACTCCTTGCCGGAACGAGCATGCCGCCACTCCCCGCCGATCAGCAGCCCAGTAGGAACGTCTCCTACTACCCGACTCTCTTCGACACTCATCGTCATTGTCACTCCTTCATCACCGAGCTCCGAAAGCCTAGCCATCAACCTTGGCTGATGCCCACGCTGACTGCTACCCTACTATAGCGTCCATGCGGCGACCGATCAAAGAGGCGACCCGCCGCCAGCCGACTAGGAGTTGAGCATCAAGGGCATCCCGAATCAAAACAGGGAGACCCCTGTTACCCTCCATCACACCCAAAGACGATCCAAACGAATCCGCAGCCCCAAGGCTCGGCTCCGTCCCTCCGTCGACCCTGAACGCTACGTCGCTAGGCTACCTGCCCGTCCAGGTGTGACTCGCTAGCGCAACCCTCTCGCCTTATGCGGTGGAATCTTTGCGTCGAGATCGACCACGTCGTAGCAGTCCAACAACGACCACAACGACCACAACGATGATCACGATGGTGGAGATCATCGAAATGAGTTTCAGGACAAAGGAGATCAAGGCGAATGCAATGATCACTCCGAGGACCCCCAGGACTACCTTGATGATGCTGCTCATAGCAACCTCCTCTCTTTATCCATTCTAGTCAGACCGCGGCGCGCACCCCAAGGTGGCTTCTTCGCAAACTCAGTGTCTCCCCAAACAAACGAGGTGCTAGGCGGTGATATCACGTTGAGAGAAATTAAAGACCGCGAGGAGATAAAACACCGCCATCCAACCCAACTGCTCCAGCAGATCCTTGTAGATCGGTCCAGCGAGGATGGGAGAGCGAAAAATATTGATAAACGCAGACCAATAATTTGACAACAAGATAGGGCGGATCTTTTCGAGCTGAGGGATCGCATCGAGCACCTCAGAGGCGATGGCCACCGTCACCGCAATCGAAGTTGCCGCCAATGACGATGTGGTAAAAGTCGAGACTGCAATCCCCACCATCGTCACCGAAAAGATCGAAACACCCACCACAAGCGCCGCCAACAACGACTCAGCGACCCCATGCAGAAACGTAATCGACACCCCTGACAAGGTAACCACCTGATGGTGGGGAAAGAGGATCGAACCCATAATCAACCCAACAATCGCGATCATGAAACTCAGCGCAAGGGTATAGGCAAGGGCCGCGACAATTTTTGCGTGGATGATCCGAGTTCGCGAAACTCGTCGGACCAGCAAGTAACGCAAAGAACCATTAGCCGCGTCACCAGCCACCGAATCGCCGGCGATAATGGCTGCGGCAAGCGGAAGAATCAGTGTCTCCAACGAAGCGAGTGCCGCTAATGGCAGAAAAATTGCATTCTGCGTGATTTCGGCAAAAAAGGCCGGTCCGCCACCTCGAGGGCCCCCGTGACTCGCAAAACGAACCACGACACCCAGAAGAATGGGGACCAGCGCAATCAGTCCAAGGATAATCAGGTTTCTCGGTCTCCGAAAGACACGTTTTAACTCCTCAACGAACATCGAAACCCTCACCCACTTCGGCGATGAAGATCTCCTCTAGGTTTGGCATCAACCAAGTGAACTCGGTCACATCGACGCCACCGCTGACCAACTCATGTAACAGTGAGGGACCATCGCTCAACTCGCGATCAACGATCACACAAGGCCCATCGAGTCGCGCCGTCGGGCCAGCGAGTTCCAGAATCGATGCCACCGGGGTGCCAACAATCTTGAGCTGGGGTGCATAATCACTCCGCAACTCATCAAGCGATCCCGCCTTGATGAGTCGACCCTGCGACATGAACGCTACATGCGAGCAGATCTGTTCGGCTTCGGATAACAAGTGGGTAGAGATGAAGATCGTTTTGCCCTTGGCTGCAAGTTCACCGATCAGTCGGCGCACCTCTCGCATACCACTCGGGTCTAGTCCATTGGTCGGCTCGTCAAGGATATACAGGTCTCGCTCGCCCAAGAGTGCCTGCGCAATCCCGAGTCGCTGACGCATGCCGAGTGAATACCGTCCCACCGGCTTATCAACAACCATCTCAAGTCCAACCGCCTCAAGAGCATCCCCAATCAATCGAGATCGCCCGCTCCTCCGGATGCCTTCGGCAGCAAGGAAGCGATCCAAGTTCTGACGAGCGCTGAGATAGGGTACGTAGCCAGGCCCCTCGATGAACGAGCCCACGCGAGGCAGTACTCGGTGCAACCGTGAACGCCGACTTTCACCCAAAAGAGTAAATCCGCCAGCATCGGGGAAGATGAGACCGAGGGCGATACGAATGGTGGTCGTCTTCCCAGCGCCGTTGGGCCCTAAAAAACCGAATACGGAACCTTCGCCTACCGAAAACGTAACTGAATCGACGGCCAGCTGACCGCCAAAACGCTTCGTGAGGCCATCGGCCTCGAGAACAGCAACCACCTAGGCTATAACCGAAATGCCGTTAGAAGCCAAGCGCCCCAGCATCACTCTCAAGTACCGAACCACGCACCGCACCAGCCAAGATGGGACCATTGTTGGGCAAGACCAAGAGGTTAAACAGCGCAGTATGGATCGACTCCGCCGTCTCGCCATTGGCCAATACAACCGGGGTTTCAAGCTCCGCAAGACCCTTTGCCCCAATCGAACTCGAAAGCTGACCCAGCAGCGTCGCAGGCAACTCATCGACCGTCTGCCAACTCGTCCCTAGGGTCACCGGGTTGGTGGAGGTGCTCATTGGATCGAACATCGCCTGCAGCTGTGTGGTAGTCACCGTCTTCACCGTCGCGCCCGTTGGGGGCGTGAAGGCAAAGTTCGAGGTACTCGGGTCCGCAAACGTGATCGATTGATAACCCATCTGTAGCACCGGACTCGAAGAATACACAGAGTTCACGGACACCGCCAGCACGTGATAGTTCTTGGCATCCACAAAGATTCGTACCGACGAGATGGTGGATCCTGACTGCAGCGGAGCGAGCGAGAGCGTGTACGCGGCATGACCAGCGACATAGGTGTTCGCGCCGACGGTGACGTCAGATGTCGGAGCAAGACGCCCAACAAGCGCATCCGCCATCTCCGTCGGATTCATCTGTTGCATGGAGGAACTTTCTTGCGTCGAGGATCCGAACGCTACATGTTCGGCAGAGGTATTCGCTGAGTTCCATGACCAAGCCCCAGCGCTGTTCACATAGAGATCGCGCTCCGACTGGGCATTGATCTCCTGAAGGCGAAGATTTGCTCCTGCGCCTCGATAGACCATCACCTGCGAGGTGCCTTCAGGCAGCGCGACGCCTTGACCCACACTAGAGAGAAGGGAGGCATCTGAACCCAAAATGTTGGAGGTGATTTGCAGTTGGCCTGAGTACTGCACCGGTGCCGCTCCGATGACCGCAGCGATCAGCTGAGACGCTGACATTGGCTGCAACAGGGGAGTTTGCGCATTGGTCAGTGCTGGCGTCAGCGATGCCGCACCGAGCGCCACCGCGGCACCGACGAGCGGGATTCCAAATCGATACTTCCAACGTGCCATTACTCTCTCCTTCTACAACCAAAACCTTGGGTCATTGTCTGGCCCAACCAGGGCCATGACTTCACCAACGCACTCCTAGCCAGAATACTCCCGAGCTGAACACTATGGAATAACCACCACTCGCCAAATGATCCCCGTTCGAGAGGATACCCTCAAGAAGTCTCGTTGCTCACAACCTTCTCGCTGCTCACAACCTTCCTGTTGGTCCGAAACCGGTAACCGCCCTTGTTACTACTCTTTGCACAGCCTAACTCGTTTACCTGATATTTGTCTTAACACTGCCTGAAGGAACGATATTCCAGTTGCAACGGCGGGCGCACCGATCACGTCGGTTGCGCCTGGGGCTGGATACCCTGGACGTGTGGGGCGGTCGGGGTCCACCGACTATAATCGAATCCCAAGGATGTTGGACTCACTGCTCAACTCACGGCCTCATGCGTGCCGATAGAACTTTGTGCCAATTTTTCAGCACGACCTTGAATATCCGGCAAATTTTTGATACGATAGTTCTATGGTGTGCGTTGCCATATGGTGGCCACGCTTCCAGTGGTTGTTGGGCATGCAGTGGTTGTTGGCATACTGAGGAGTTTCCAAACGTACATATGAATGAGAAGAGATAGCGATGGCGAACAAGCAAACGACAGCAGTGACGAGTGAGGCAAAGGGGCGTCGCCGTTCAGCGCAAGCCGAGGTCGATACGGCCTTGGCCGCGGCTGGGCTCGGTGCCGACTCCATTCGCCTCTTCCTCGACGATCTCGCAAAGCACCCACTCCCCTCCTCTGCCGAACAGGTGGAGTTGGCCAAACGTGTGCGCGATGGCGATGAAGAAGCCAAGGTGGAGATGGTGGCAGCGAACTTACGGTTGGTTGTTCACTGGGCTCGCCGCTACCAGGATCGAGGAGTGGAGCTCTCTGATCTCATCCAAGAGGGCACCTTTGGGCTCATCCGTGCCGTCGAGAAGTTCGATTGGCGCCGTGGATTCAAGTTCTCCACCTACGCGACATGGTGGGTGCGCCAGTCGTTACAGAGGGCAGTGCACAACCATGGACAGGCCATACGACTCCCGATGGAGGCTGCGGAACGTTCGCGTCGAGTCGATAACGTCTCCCGTGAGCTCGCTGCCGACCTCGGTCGCCCTCCAACCGAGGACGAGATTGCAGTGGCGTCGAACCTTTCGCATTCCCAATTGGCGGACGTCCGTCATGCGGCACGTGTCGTCGCAAGCCTCGATCAAGCCGTAGGGCCTGAAGGAGAGACCAGTCTTGGAGATCTAGTCGTCGGGCCGGATACCTCCTTTGAAGACGACATCGATGACTCCATCTCCCGCGAGATGCTACGCAAGGCAGTCCAAGAGCTCGACCAACTTGAGCGAGACGTGGTCACCCTCCGTTTTGGCCTCAACGGCGATCGGCCTGCGTCCCTTGAGGCTACGGCCAGGATGCTTGGTATTGGACCGCGAAGGGCCCGCAGGCTTGAAGCTTCTGCACTCAGTCGCCTAGCGGATCATCCTGCCCTGAAGACATCTGCAGCCTGACCTCTGCTGGGGTAACGCCGCCGATCGTGTGATGGTGTTGTTGGACAATACCTTCCCAGCGGATCTGTCAGGCCCGGTCGGGCCTTGGGTCCTTCTGCACGGAAGTCACTAGTTCCACGGAAGCCACTGGCCGAACCGTCAGATGTCTGCCCACGTGGGTGAGCCGCACGAGTCGTCCTAGCGCTACCCATAGAGCCCGATCACCACACAAGCTCTCGATGACCGGATCGCGACGTTAGGAAATCGTCTCCCTTGACAGATCGGGACGTGACTCCGGCTGCTCCATCGGCAACCGAACTTCCGCCAAAACCTTGACTAGCTCGGGCGGGAGTGCTGACTGGATCTCCAGGGGAAGCCCATTGGACGGGTGGGTAAGGGCAAGCACAGAGGAGTGCAAGAAGACGCGGTCCCGCAGGAGTCTGCTCCCACCTCCATAGGTTTGATCCCCGACCAAGGGATGCCCGATCGCACTCATATGAACGCGAATCTGATGCGTACGGCCTGTCTCTAGAGTAAGTTCCACATAGGTATACCCCTGGAGCCGCTCGATGACCCGAAACCGTGTCACCGCGCGTCGCCCCTCAGCGATGACGGCGATCCGCGTGCGACTTCTCTGGTCGCGACCAAGTGGGGCATCGATAACGCCCTCCTCCTCCGCAAGCTCTCCCTCGACGAGCGCTCGGTAGGTCCTACGCATTGCGTGGGCGGCGACTTGCTCCTTGAGCACTCGGAAGGCCGAATCGGTCCGTGCGACGCCCATGACCCCTGACGTCGACTTATCGAGGCGTTGGTAAATGCCCGGTCGTAGCGATGGTTCGTCACCCACACCGGTCACCGCTGGATCCAACGCCACCACCGCACTCGCTAGGGTCGGAGTGGCATCGTTGAGCGTCGTCGCGTGCACAATAAGTCCTGCTGGCTTATCCACCACAAACATTGCCTCGTCAAAGTAGAGGAGCGGCAACGGGATGCGGAGACGATCTTGCTGCGCGGTTGGAGCAAGGTCGATCCTAAGGTGATCACCATGATCAAGCCGGTGCGACTTGTCACGCAGTACTCGAGCATTGACCGAGACCAACCCCTGGTCGATCATCCTTCCGGCCATCGACCGCGAGACGTCGCCGACGACCGAAACCGCGCGATCAAGACGTTCTTGGGTGAGCGTGTCCCCTACCTCAACGTTGAGAACGTTCATGGCGTCCATCGATTACTCCAGCGATCAGAAGAAGAACAACCCCCACCGTGATCGCGGAATCAGCGAGGTTGAAGATAGGCCAGTGCGGAAAGCGGATGAAATCAATCACCGCTCCATGGTTATGCCGAAAGAGCCTATCCGATACGTTACTGAGCGCCCCCCCTGTGACCAGAGAGGCCGCAATCCGATTGAGACGCGATGGCGTCATCAGTGCGTAGCCACCAACCGCGATAGCGAGCACCACGGCGGCGACCGTGATCAGCAGTGGGTGCCCCTGACCGATGGAGAACGAAAACCCCGAGTTGAAGGTGAGTTCGAACTTGATCGGACCAAGAATATCGATTGGCCCGTGTCTCAGGGCATTCTCTGCCCAAGTCTTGGTGGCCTGATCGATCAAGATCACCAACAGCACCACCGCACCAACGGTTAGTGCTCGCGACCGAAGGCTTGTCATCGACTTCGCGGCAAACCACCCTCTTTACAACGGACACAGAGCCGCGCAAAAGGAAGTGCTCGAAGCCGTGCACGAGGGATCGGCTGCTTACAGCTCTCGCAGAGTCCATAGACGCCGCGATCCATCTTCCTGAGCGCCAGATCAACCTCTTCGATCGCCGCGAGCGCCGAGCCTGCTAAGGCAAGGTCTCGCTCCCGATCAATGGCGGTCGTTCCCCCTTCACCAGACTCCTCATCGAACTGAACTTCGGCAGGCTCATTATTTTGCACCATGCTGTCCGCTTCCGCCCGCAGTTGTGCTGCCTGCTCGCGATAGTGAGCCCGTTCCGTCTCGAGAAGGAGGCGCTGCTGAGCCACGAAGTCTTCATCGCTAAGGGCTTCGATCGTCTCATCATCGAGATTAAGGTACGCCTCGACGGGATCAATAGAATTGCTCTGCTCTTGCGTCGTCTTCGCCATCGTCATTCCAATCTATTACGGAGCACCGCGGTACGAACCACCGTACTGCCCATTTGAATCGCTCTACTCTAGCCGCCATCAACGCACGAACGGCAGAGGTGAGCCAAGCATAGCCGCCGATCGAATCACTTATCGCCCCAGCAGCTGCGCCGCGTCGTGCAGGGGCGGACCACGAACAGAGCACTTCCCTACGCCGACTAGCGTAAATGCATGAGCGACCGCGAAGAAAAGAACTCTTACCCACATCAGCCTGGTGCCCTCAACCTGCCAACGCTAGAGCACGAGATTCTCGCCTTTTGGGAACGAGATGACACCTTTCAGGCTTCGATTGCCCAACGTCGAGCTAGCGGCGGTAAGGCTTTTGTCTTCTACGACGGCCCTCCTTTTGCCAACGGGTCTCCCCACTATGGCCACCTCCTCACTGGATTCGTGAAAGATGCAATCCCCCGTTACCAGACCATGAAGGGCAAGGTGGTGGAACGACGCTTTGGTTGGGACTGTCATGGCCTTCCCGCTGAGATGGCGGCAGAAAAAGAGCTCGGCGTAAGCGGTCGTGACGAGGTCGAACAGCTCGGCATCGATCGTTTCAACGACCACTGCCGTTCGCTCGTCCAGCGCACCACCGATGAATGGTTCCGTTATGTGACGCGACAGGCTCGTTGGGTCGATTTCATCGATTCCTACAAGACGATGGACGTGAGTTTCATGGAATCGGTGATCTGGGCCTTCAAGCGGCTTCATGAGAAGGGTCTCGTCTATGAGAACTACCGCGTACTCCCCTACTGTTGGGAGTGCGAGACACCGCTGTCAAACTTCGAAACACGCCAAGACGACTCCTACCGTCCCCGTATCGACCCAGCCATCACGGTGGCCTTCCGCCTCCCAGCTAGCACCGAGAGCGACGCAGGAGCTACTCCTCTCCTCGAGGGTGAGCTGTACCTCCTCGCATGGACAACCACCCCCTGGACGCTGCCCTCAAATCTTGCCCTTGCCGTACGCCCAGACTTCGAATACGTGCTTTTTCGCGATGGTGCTGACCCCCGCGTCTTTGTGATGGCCGCCGATCGTCTCAGTGCCTACCAGGATCGCTTCGCAGATCCACAGATCCTCACCACCGTCATGGGAGAACGCCTTTTGGGCCGCCCCTTCGTCCCCCTCTTCCCCTTTTTCGCCGAAGCGAAGAATGCCTTTCGCGTCATCGAAGGCGCCTTCGTCACGATCGACGAGGGAACGGGTATCGTACAAATGGCGCCGGGCTTTGGCGAAGAGGACCAACAGGCCTGTGCCGTTGCCTCGATCGACGTGGTCTGCCCAGTCGATGAAAAGGGCCGCTATACCCACGAAGTGAGTTGGTACGAAGGCACGCAAGTCTTTGAAGCAAACGAGGCGATCAAGACCTACCTGAACGAACAGGGTGTCCTCATTGAGGCAAAGGCCTATGAGCATAGCTACCCGCACTGCTGGCGGACCGACACTCCGTTGATCTACAAGGCGGTGAGTTCCTGGTTCGTCGATGTCACCGCCATCAAATCTCGTCTGCTGGAGCTCAACCAAGAGATTGAATGGGTTCCTGAACACGTGAAAAACGGGGCCTTTGGGAAGTGGCTCGAGGGTGCGCGCGATTGGTCTATCACCCGCAATCGTTACTGGGGTTCACCCATTCCAGTATGGAAGAGCGACGATCCCAACTACCCACGGATCGACGTCTACGGCTCGCTCGATGAGCTCGAGGCGGACTTCGGTGTCCGTCCTGGGGATCTGCATCGGCCCGGCATTGATGAACTCGTGCGTCCAAACCCTGACGATCCCTCGGGTCGCTCCATGATGCGACGCGTACCCGATGTCCTTGATTGCTGGTTCGAGTCGGGATCGATGCCTTTTGCCCAACTTCACTACCCGTACGAACATCGTCAGGAGTTTGAAGAGAACTTTCCGGCTGACTTTATCGTTGAATTCATCGGGCAGACGCGGGGCTGGTTTTATACCTTGCACGTGCTCTCCGTCGGACTCTTTGATTCGCCACCCTTTAGGCATTGCATGGCGCATGGCATTCTCCTTGGGAATGATGGACGCAAGCTCTCCAAGCGGCTCAAAAACTTTCCAGACCCATGGGAGGTCTTTGAAGAGATCGGCGCCGACGCCATGCGCTGGTTTTTGCTCTCGTCATCGGTCCTTCGTGGACAGGAGATGCTACTGGAGCGTCAGGCCATGTTTGACACCGTCAAGCGTGTCATCAACCCGATCTGGAATGCCTTCTCATTTTTGACGCTGTACGCCGATGCAGACGGGACCCGAGGACACTTTGCGATCTCCTCAGATCACCTGCTCGACCGCTATATCCTTGCAAAGAGTTATCAGCTCACCACCGAGGTGACGGATGCCCTTGATCGTTTTGACCTCTCTCGAGCTACCAGCCGTATCGAGGAGTTCCTCGATGCTCTCAACAACTGGTACATTCGACGTAGCCGTGATCGTTTCTGGGCCGCCAAAGGCAGCGCACCAGAGATCGATGTCAGCAAGCAACAGGCCTACAATACCCTTCACACCGTGTTGGAGAACCTCGCCACTCTGACCGCACCGCTACTCCCGATGCTGAGCGAACACCTCTATCGTTCACTCACAGGAGCACGCAGTGTACATCTCGCCGACTGGCCATCAGCCACCTCGCTTGGAGCGAGCAATCCTCAGCTCGTAGAGGAGATGGAGCTGGTGCGCGAGATCTGCTCCCAGGTCCACAGCATTCGCAAAGCAACCGGCCATCGAGCTCGCCTTCCACTGCGCTCCATCACCGTCGCCAGCTTGGTCGACCGGGATCTAGCGCCCTACGTCGACCTCATCAAAGCAGAGACCAATGTGAAAGCGGTACACGTCACCAACGACTTCGATCGTTTCGCTCACCAACGGCTCACCGTCAACCCAGCCCTACTGGGCCCACGCATCGGTGCCGTCACCCAACAGGTGATCCGGGCCGTCCGGGAGGGGGACTACGTCATGGACAATGAGAATCCGGTCGTGGCCGGCATCAGCCTTGCGCCAGGCGAGTACTCGCTCACCCTCGAACCAACCGATCCTAGCTCCATGCGTGTCCTCGACGACCGAACGACGGTCGTCGCACTGGATCTCATCACCGACGAGTCCCTCGAACTCGAGGGTCTTGCTCGCGATCTCATCCGTGCGATCCAACAACACCGCAAGGACTCAGGCTATGACGTCAGCGACCGAATCGACCTCCTTATCGGCCTAGCAGATCCGAACCACCGGCTCAGCAAGGCACTTGGGGCGCACGCGGCCGACATTACCGCCCAAACCCTTGCAGCTACGCTTGAGGTCGTCCGTGACGAGGTGACCTCGACTAGATCCACCACCCTCGAATTGGATGGACTCACGATCGTGATCACGAGCGAACTCGCCTCGGCGTAGCTACAACCGAGGCCCACACGGTAGAACCTAACTGGGTGTCTCGGGAAGCCTTTACCTATCCCCGGCGTTGACAAACCTGAATGCTAGAGCAACCCTTGAGAGGATAATCCCATGATGGTACCAGCAAACCAACGATCAACCATAGCCCTACTGGAACGAGCAAGCTGGCGAAAAGGCGTCCAGGTCCTTGACTCCCCAGATGCTCTCTCCTTTGGCCAGCCTGCTGTACTCGTTGAGCCGGAGACACTGACACCATCGGCATTGCGTGCCATCCAAGAGGGCGCAAGTGTTTTTGTTCTTATCAACCAACTCCACGGTGCGAAGCTACTCCAATCACTACCCAACTATCGTCATCAGAAGGCCGCCCCATGGGGTGAGTGGATGGTCACACCCAATCACGCGTTCAGCCCGTTAACGCGTACCCCAGATGAGTTCTCCGTTCGAACCGCCATCACCACCTTCACCCCACCCGATGATGCCACCACGCTTTTGACGGTCAACATTGCGCTCAGTGATCATGTAGTCGCAAGTCAGCAAACGCTCGGCAAGGGTCAATTGACGATCATTGGCCTCGACCTCGAAGCCCTTGCCGGCAGTCATTCCTGGCTCGAACGCACGATGGAACTGCTGATTGCGACGCCTCCATCACGCAAGCATGACACGCTCGGCATTGGGGTGATCGGTTATGGACCCTATGGCGGCATGGGGCTCTATCATGGCACCGGTGCCCAGGAAACTCCGGGACTCCAGCTCGTCACCGCAGTTGATGCCAACCCTGCTCGGCTCACTCAGGCACAACAGGACTTCCCAAATCTGATCGGCTACCGTAGCGCCGCTGAAATGTTCCGTGATTCCATCACCGACATCGCCATCATCGCTACTCCACCTAACACCCACTTCGATTTGGCGCTGCAGGCACTGGAGGGTGGTAAGCACGTGGTGGTCGAAAAACCTCTCTGCCTCACCACTGATGAAGCCGACAAGCTCATCGACGTCGCCGAAAGCAACGAACGAGTCCTCACCGTCCACCAGAACCGCCGCTGGGACCAGGACTACCGTACCCTCGTGGATCTTCTCGACCGCGGAGTCATTGGAGACGTGTTCAACATCGAAACCTCAGTTGGCGGTTTTGACCACCCCTGTCGCGCTTGGCACTCCGATGCAACCGTATCCGGCGGGCTCGCCTACGATTGGGGTGCACATCACATCGACTGGATTCACCAACTCTATGGGACTGCACCTGAACGCATCTTCGCCTTCGGACACAAATCTCGTTGGCACGAGATGACAAATCTGGACCAACTACGCATTCATCTGCAGTTCACTGGCGGAAGAGAGGCCACCTTCTTCCAAAGCGAACTCGACGGTTTCCGGCGGCCCAAGTTCTACGTACAGGGCACTGAGGGTACCATTGTGGGCAACTACATGCCGTTTGAGCAGCCACGTGTGGCACCGGTAACCGGCTACCAGGTTGATCGTTATCACTACGCGGAGGCGCCTGTCGCTCTCCAAGTCGCCCTCTACGAAGGACCAGGACGGCTCAGTCACTATCACCCAGCGTTACTGCCTCCCGATACTTTTGGCTTTCACCGCGACTTGGCCGACCACCTCCTGGTTGGCACACCACTCGCCGTCCAGCCGGGTCAGGTACGCGAGGTCGTCGGCGTCCTCGAACTTGCGCATCGCTCAAGTGCGCTCGGCAGCATCCAGACCCTCACACCACGGTGAACGTCGCCGTCTGTGGTCTCGGCAGTTATGTCGCCCAGGCTGGAGTGATACCTGCTCTTCGGCGCTCCCCATGGACGCGACTTCTTGGAGGGACCACGCGGTCTTTGTCCACCGCATCGCAGGTGCTCACCACCGATGAAACTCACTATCGGGATTATGCCACCATGCTCGCTGACCCTGAGGTGGAAGCGATCTACCTCCCGCTCCCCAACGATCTCCATTTCGCCTACATCCAGCGCGCCGTGGAAGCAGGCAAACACGTACTATGCGAAAAACCGTTGTTCTTCACCGAAGGCGACTACGCACGCCTCGACAACCTGCTCGCTGACACCGGAATACTGGTCAGCGAGGCCTTCATGAGCTCCTATCACCCGAGACTCCGTGCCGTACTCAGCCAGGTCGCCGCCGGTAGCTACGGTCCCGTCATCAATGTACAAACAACGTTTACCGGCACTTTAACGCCACTGTCTGGCTATCGACTTGACGCTACGCGCGGCGGTGGTTCCCTTTTCGATGTCGGCATTTACGCCATCTACCCTATCATCTCGCTGCTGGGTGCAGAGCCCAGAGACATCTGGACAACCGTAATGCCATCCGAGCAGGAACACCCGGTTGACCTCACGCTCGAAGCCCTGTTGTCCTATGACGGTGGCGTGGCCGCAACCTTCACCACCTCCTTCATCACCGGGGAGTCACAGGCCTTGCGCATTCTCACCCGTGAGGCAACCATTGAGATGGACCATGTCTGCACGCCTCGACTTGAGGATACGACCTGGACGGTTACGACCAACCGTGAGGTAACAAACCATGCCGTCGCTGGCTGTGACCCCTACCAAGCGATGGTCGACGAGGTTTTTGCATCCTTCTCCAACGGACACGAGCCCTCATGGAGCCTTACCGAATCACGCCGACTCGCGCATCTGCTGTATCGCATTCACGCGACCATACAGTCCCCACGGCGGAGCAACTGATCCAACCAACGGCGCTGACCGGCACCATACTGTGAGTCGGTGTGATGATACTGCTGGTCGGAGACTACCTCGATCGCCAGGTGTTAACATCCCGATGCGCACAAGACCCGTTGTTCGGTCATCTCGATACCGCCACCGGTCCTGACACCGCCGTACCGACTCAGCGAGATCGTCTACCGCTGTCGAGCCTCGACACTGCACCGGGGATCGAAGCCAACGGGGAATCGAAGCCAACGGGAAATCGTACCCAACTCGCACCGGGCAAGGACCAGATCAGGATCGAGTGGTGCCTAATTGCGACCAGTAGTGCTGCTACAGGACAGCCGAGCACCAGATCACGACGACCCGACCCATTGATCCGAATTAATCGTCTTGGCGCCAGAGCATGAAGGGTTCGTCGTCGGCAGCATCACCGCTCAAGTCATGACCGAACACGAACTCCTGAACGGGGTGCTGCTCCTCCGGTTGCGAAGGCACATCGGCAAGCTGATACCGCGTGCTATCTGCACCATTTTGGAGGTCCGCAACATTACGCACCTCTGCGACAGTTGCCGGTTCCTCAACTTCAGCATCATCGAACTCGCGTGGACGAAGGCCGCCTGGCGCCGCCGTCGTGGCGAGCGACTCACCAGTGGGAACCTCAGCGGCTCGCACCAACGATAACAAACCGCCGATCTCGTCAGTGATCCTTTGACGAACGGCACGGTCCCGGCTGACGATATTCGCTAACTGTTCCTGTCGTCGAGCAAACTCGCCCTCCAACTGTGTGAGCTCCTCCAGCAAGTTCTTGCGCCGTTCCTCTTCGATGAGTCTGGATGTGGTCCTCGCCTCACCCAAAATACGCTCTGCCTGGCGCTGTGCCTCTGCGCGAATCTCGCGCGCCTCGTTTTCCGCATCACTGCGAAGCTGGTCGGCTGCCTTCTGTGCTACAATCAGCGTCCTTTGAATGACGTCATCGCCAAACTCACCACCGGCAGGTACGCCACTACTCGTGACCGCAGGAGGATTTGCCTTGAGCCGTGCGAGCTCCTCTCGTGCCTGACTGAGTTGGGTCTCAAGTACCTCAACACCCTTGGCTACCTGCTCAAGAAACTCGTCCACATCCTCTTGGTGATAGCCTCTCATGCGCTCGCGAAACTCTACCTCGCGAATCTTTTGCGCATCGACTGCACTTGCGTCCACAGCACCCCTCCCTTACGAGCACTCACACCACCGCTCACCATCGGAACGAATCAGTGGCTGCTAGGTTATCTATCGATTGAAGTCAGCTTCGACCTTAGATCCGGCTGACTATTGGGATCAAAATCAACTCGATCAGCAAAATAACGATGAGAGGCGCGAAGTCGAAGCGAATCGAGCTACCCCCCACCGACGGAATCAACCTACGAATCGGATTTAATACCGGCTCCGATAGGCGGGTGAGCAAGAAACGGAAACGATCCATCGGCCCACCCGGGTTCGTAACCGGGAACCACGTCATGACCACATAGAGCACGATCACAATGACATAGAGCTCTAGTAGTTCGACGATGATCCCATTAAGACCCATGCAGGCCAACTCCCTTCGCTACCGTACGCTGACGCATGCGAAACATCTCCTCATCGGCCACCTCGACACGAGCCGGCGAGAGCAGATACACACTCGTACTTATCTCCTTCACTTTACCACCCAATGCGTAGGTAAGCCCTGAGGAGAAGTCGATAATTCGGCGACGCAGGTCACGATCCACACCCTCGAGATTAATAATCACCGGTTGATCAGATTTCATCCGATCGCCGATCTCCTGCACATCGGCGTATTTCGTGGGAAGCACGAGGTGGATCTTTGCTCGCTCTGGCTGCGGATTAAAGGGGCGAAGCACGGCGGCACGATGTTCTTGGGGATCCTCCCGAGGCTGCTCGGCCACGTTGGAGACACCGCCAGAGACCACCTGAACGCGGGGAGCCTGCTCGCGCCGTTCATAGACTGGTGGAACCGACCCTTCAAGATCGGTAACCTCTCCGTCCATCTCGTCGTCCTCAGTTATCCCTAGCCACGCAAGCGCACGCTTCAATCCCGGCATTTGTCCTCCTACCCCACTCGTTAACGCTCTATCGTAGCACGCTCTTGACCACGTGCCCCGAATAAAACACTACCTAACCGCACCATAGTAGCACCCTGAGCGACCGCCACCTGGTAATCGGCGGACATTCCCATAGAATATTCCCGAATTCCCAAATCTTGCCCGAGACGACGGACGCTCTCGAAGTATCGCCGAGTCTGTTCCTCCGTACCGGGGAGCGCCATACCCATCAAACCGATCACACGAACCTCGAGATCACGACCGAGTGCCAGCAATGATGCGACCTCGTCGACTTGGGCACCGTTGCGCCCCTCATGGTGCCCTGGAGGAGCGACCTGAATGAGTACGTCACCGCGATAATCGAGTTTGGCCAACCCCTCAAGTTCGGAGGGTCGCGAAATCGTCTCGATCACCGATGCATATTGACAAATGAGTTTGAGGCGTCGCCGCTGAATAGCACCCAGATAATGCCAGCGGGGCCGAAGGCCAAGACGCTCAGCTTGGACTGCCTTCGACGCCAACTCCTCCGCGTAATTTTCACCAACATCGGTCAAGCCAGCATCGAGCGCGCTCACTACCGCTTCGACTGGATGGGTCTTGGTCACCGCAACGATCCGAACCGCATCCGAACCGCCATGACGCCGTATCTCGTCTCTCACCGCAGCCAAGCGTTCCCCAACCTGCTCGTAGGCGGGCATCAGTGGCCACCAGCGCCGACGTAGGTCATTTGACGCTCACCAGTACCATCGCGACGATAGGAGTGGTACGCATCATTACAGAATGTACAGTGACCGACTGAATGCACCTCTCGAACACGCTGCTGCACAAGGAGACCCGACAGGGCTGACTCGAGTGAGAGATTATCTCCCACAAAACTCGACTCGCCGAAACGGTGAGCGACCACGTAACGCTCGGGTCCACGGAATTCGTAACAGCAAGATCGAATATGGGGGCCGATCACCGCTACGAGGCCATCACCACCAAGGTGCGCGAGGCCCGCCTCGACGACTCCAGCGGCCAACCCTCTCCACCCGACATGGAGGGCAACGGCATCACCCTTACGGTTGGCCACCACGAGTGGGAGACAGTCTGCCGTCCGGATGGCGGCCAGAGCATGGTGTCCAGCAGGAACATAGATTCCATCCGCCTCAACGGCCCCAGGTTCGCCCAGGGTGTCGTCGATGGCCACCACTCTTGCACTGTGAACCTGTTGCAGTTGCGCCAGTGGACCACCACCACCGATCAACGCGAGGGCCTCAGAGGGGACATCCATGCGATCGGTGAACGCCACTCTCACGCCACTCTCACGGAGCGAGAGCGCGATCATCAGCGGAGAAAGAAGGGTACGTCGCCGTCGTCTGGATCCTCCGGATCCGTGTTGACTTCAGTCGGCACTGGCTCTTGGGGTACCACCGGTACGCCAAAATCAAGTTCTTCACTAGGAGGTGGAGGCGTAACCCGAAGCTTTGGCGTATCCTCTCCCCAGACGTCGAAGCCAGCAGCGATGACCGTCACTTTGACCTCGTCCTCCATGGACTCATCGATCACACTACCGACGATGATGAGGGCATCGCTTGAGGCAGCATTTTGGATGATATTGGCGGCCTCATTCAACTCGAAAATACCGAGATCAGTGCCGCCAGCGACGTTCAGCAGGATACCTTGCGCACCATCGATCGAGGTCTCAAAGAGCGGCGAGGTGATCGCATTGCGCGCAGCCGTCGTCGCGCGGTTCTCACCACTGGCGATACCAATACCCATGATGGCCGTGCCCGCAGAGGCCATGATGGCCCGCACGTCGGCAAAGTCGGTGTTGATGACACCCGGAGTCGTGATGAGATCGGTAATCCCCTTGACTCCTGACAACAAGATATCATCAGCCATCCGGAAAGCTGCGATCATTGAGGTCTTCTCATTTGCGATCGTCAAGAGCCGATCATTTGGTATCACGATCAGCGTGTCGACATGCTCACGCAGGCGCTCAATACCCTCGTCAGCCTGGGTCGCTCGGCGCTTACCCTCAAAGCCAAAGGGTCGTGTGACCACACCGATCGTGAGCGCGCCAATCCCTCTAGCGATCTCCGCAACGACCGGGGCACCACCGGTCCCTGTGCCACCACCCTCGCCGGCGGTGATAAAGACCATGTCAGCACCGGTGAGTGCCTCCTGGATCTCATCCTTATGTTCCTGAGCTGCCGAGCGCCCAATATCAGGGTTCGAACCTGCACCGAGCCCACGGGTGAGCTGGCGTCCAATATCGAGCCGAATATCAGCGTCGCTCATCAACAATGCCTGCGCGTCGGTGTTGATCGCGATGAACTCAACACCCTTGAGACCAGCCTCAATCATCCGATTCACGGCATTGCCGCCGCCACCACCGACACCGACGACTTTGATCACGGCGATGTAATTCTGCGCGTCACTCATCTCGCGTCCCACCTCCGCTGCACCTTGGCTCGAACCACCACACGGCCTCCAATTACATAAAATTCGGGCAGCTCGTCGCATAACCCTCTGCGCTACCTCTGAATTTGACTAGCCTACACGATCGTTGAAGAGAACCGCTGGACTATTTGGGTTAATCACGTCGACAACTGCCCCCGGTGCGGCGAAGAGCCCACAAGCGCTCACCTCCGCGAGGGCATGAAGACCTCGCCCCAGCAAACATTCGACAGAATCACCCAACCGTAATACAATTCCGGATCCATGCAGCGCAAAGACCGCCGTCGTTTGACCACCCAACGAGGGAAGGTGCTCGGACTCGATGGCCGCTACCACCGTAGCCAATCGCAGCGGTATCTCATCACCGACTTGGGGCCTCCACGGACAGCTCACTGACAGCGTGCGCAGAACGAGCGGACATAAAGAGATCGAACGTCCCGGTCTTGGGGAGTGCGCCAAGATGACGATACCCGCACTGGTCACCCCATACCCGTCTCCGAGATAGCCCTCGGGAAGCCGACTGGAGAGTTCTACCTCCAAGGAAGAGGGCCAACGGATGGCCCATGCGCGGAGACGGACCTCTCCATGGAGGCTGTTCCGGAGCATGAGGCCAGTGTCGACATCGTGGGTCGATACCGACCAGACATGGTGGCCGCCCAATCGTTCGCTTAGCTGTTCGACCGCCGCCTGGCGTTCGGTTTCGGTGCCACCTAGAACGGTCACCGAGCGAATGCGTAGAACCGGTCCTGCGTAGAGCCAGCCAGCGCCCACCACGACTACAAACACCACGACCGCCACTACCATCGATCTCCAGGGCCGTGCTGGCTGGCGAACACCTTGAGGTTTGGGCATGGGTGTACCTACCACCTCGCGGCCAGTGCCAGGTAGGGTGCCCATCCATGTCGTTGGTGATCTCCACTGCGATGTGCGAGATAAAGGTGGCGTAACACGTGCAATCGAGCCTCTCGTTTGACCTGATTGTCTCTGCGATCGCTGCCTCCTGTCACGCGGTTCCCTTTCGGTCTTATGAAAACCCGACGAGTCTGACCTCTGAGCGCAACTCAATACCCGTCCGGCGTTCCACTTGCTCACGAACAACTTGCATCAAATGGAAGACGTCATCAGCCGATCCTTGCGGATCAGCTTGAATAAAATTTGCATGTTTGGCCGATACCGCCGCGCTCCGGTATCGATACCCCTTGAGACCGCTCTCTTCGATCAAGACCGCCGCCGGGGAGCGCTCCGGATTCACAAAGACCGAGCCAGCGTTCTGCCCTCCTGGTTGATGGGCACGACGCCAGGCGACGATGTCACTCAACTGGCCGGCAAGTTCGTGGGGATCACCAGCTTCAAATGCAAAGCGTGCGGCGATGACGACCTGGCTCGCACCCACTGCCGAGGAACGATACTCCAGCTCCAAGGCAGCGGTGGAGTGCCACGTGGGGGGCGCATCGGCCGTAAGATCGACAAGGAGTGCCGACTGTAACGTTTCCGCTAGGACATGGCCGTGGCCACCAGCATTCATCCGCACTGCACCCCCTACGCTACCTGGCACACCAACCGCCCAGGTGAACCCATCGAGCCCAAGCTTGGCGATCCTACGCGCCATGACAGGAAGCGGGGAGGCTCCGCCGAGCTCGACCTGGCTGTCATGGGTTTGCAACCAGGAGAACCCAGCCCCTAATGTAATGAGCAAACCAGGAAAGCCTCCGTCAGCCACGAGAACATTCGAACCACGGCCGAGCACAAAGAGAGGAATGTTCGCCACGCCCTGCGACAGGATGTCACGGAGACGCTCAAGCTCTTCAACTGAGGCGACCTCTACGCCAGCAGCGGCCGCGCCGCCGACCCGATAGGTCGTTCTCGCCCCGAAAGGAGCTTGTTCAAGAACAAAAAATCCACCAGCCCTCAGCTGATCGATCGTCCGTGCGAGCCCTTCGGCCACCGCGCTACCACACATCCGCGAGTTCGGTATCGAGCATGGTGATATCACCAGCACCCAAGGTCAAACAGACGTCATCCGGTTCGAGCAGACCACGCACGACGAGGGCGAGCTCATGCCGAGAGGCGCAGTAATGGGCTCGATCTCCAAGTACCCGGCGGGCCGCCTCATAGACCGCCTCACCACTGACGCCTGGGATAGGGTCCTCCCCTGCGGCATAGACATCGGTGACCACCGCGACATCGGCTCCCGCCAACGCCTCACCGAGCTCCTCAGCCATGGCCTGCGTCCGTGAATACCGATGCGGTTGGAAGACAGCCACCACCCGCCGTGCTCCGAGCTGTCGGGCCGCTGCGAGCGTCGAGACCAACTCACTCGGCAGATGCGCATAGTCATCGATTATCCGCACGGAGTCGAGGACACGACGGTGTTGGAAACGACGCGAAACACCGAGGTAACGACTGAGTGAAGGGGCGATCTCGGCCAGTGTCACGCCCATGGCCGCGACGGCCGCGATCGCCGCAGTGGCATTCAAAATGTTGTGTAGTCCCAGGACCGAGAGTTCGACACTGCCAAGCCGTCGCTTGTGTTCGAAGACCTCGAAGGCAGTTGACATCGGAGACATCGAGACGTTCTTGATCTGGTACATCGCCGACTCCGAAAATCCATAACTGCGACACTCCATCTGCGCGGCAAGTGCAGCCAGAAACGGATCCTCCACACAGAGCACCGGAGGAAGCTGCGATCGACGAGCAAAACGAACGAACGCCTCCTGCAGGTGATCGAAGTCGCCATAAAACTCTAAGTGATCGGGCTCAATATTGGTGATCACGCTCAAAGCAGGATCGAGTTTTAAGAAGGTACCATCACTCTCGTCGGCCTCTACCACCATCAACGCAGAAGAACCATAGTGCCCTGAAGCGCCAGCCTCGTTGAGTTCAGCACCGATCACATAGCTCGGACTGTACCCGGCTTGGGCGAGGGAGAGGCCAATCATGGAGGTAGTGGTCGTCTTGCCATGGGTTCCAGAGATCGCGATCACCTCTCGCCCTTGCGTGAGCGCCACGAGCAGCTCGGCTCGGGAAGCTATCGGTATGCCAAGTGCCACACTCGTAGCGAGCTCGACATTACTCGCAGCGATGGCACTCGAGTAGGCGACGAGTTGTGCACCCTGGACATGTAAACGGTCATGGCCAAGGAACACCGTAGCGCCGAGTAGGCGGAGCCGTTCCATCACCGCCGACTCCTTGAGATCCGAGCCGGTCACGGAGTAGCCGGCCTCGAGCAACAACGAGGCAAGCGCACTCATGCCAGCTCCACCAACACCGACGATATGGACCCGTTGTACACCATCAAGGAGACTCATTGTCTCACCATCTCCTCCCACATCAGCCGTGCAGCCTCCGGATGGGCGAGCGTCTTAGCGGCTGTTGCCATACGAAGTCGCCGCGGCTCATCCTCGACAAGTCCCCGAATCGCCTTGGCCAACTCCGATCCCGTTAGCTCATCATCTTCGATGATCATGGAGGCACCCGCACGGGCAAAGACAGCGGCATTGCGCCGTTGATGATCATTGGGCGAGTTCGGCAATGGCACCAAGATCGAGGCGCACCCGAACAGAGCGACCTCGGTCAGCGTACTCGCCCCCGCACGAGCGACGACAAGGTCAGCTGCCATCAGATAGCGATACAACTCAGGGTCCCATCCAAGCGCGTGGTAGCGGGGGTTACGCACGTGCGATTCCGCTTGACTCAGTCCATTCTTCGCACCCATGCTATGAACCACCTTAACACGGCTCAGGTCGACGAGTTCTTCCGCGGCCGCCACCGCAGCGATATTGACGCTTCGAGCGCCGAGGGAACCAGAGGTGACTACCACCACCAGATCGTCGACCCCAAAACCCAAGGAGGCACGTACACCCTCTCTATCGGTAAGTTCGGTGACCTCACGACGGGGAGGGTTGCCCACCACCGCAGCCCGTCGAAGCCACGCTTTTGGCAGCGGTACCGGCCAGGCAAGAAAGATGCCGGCTGACCAGAGGCCAACGAGACGGTTCGATCTCGTCAGCGCAGCATTCTGTTCGAGTAGATAGGATCGAGCGCCGCGTGTACGCGCGAGGAGTGAGACCAGTGGCGTATGGAAGCCACCAAAACTGATCACGATCTCCGGTCGAGGCAAGGAACGAAGAAGCGAGAGGTTTGCCGAGATGGCCTTACTATTGGTCATCAGCGCCGCAGCGATGTGGCGGAGCCCTCGGGGCAGCCCAGTCCCGCTGACCCGCACAACAGCGATGTCAAGACCAGCCGTCACCTCATAGTCGACCTTGCGATCCGTGGTGATGAGGATCGGATGCACCTCATCATCGAAGGCCTCGATCATGGAGAGGCCGGCATGGATATGGCCAGCGGTTCCACCAGCCACCACCCAAACCACTCGGCTCACGCGATCTTCCTTCGACGCAGGACTCCACTGACGATGCCCAAGGCCGCGAGCGTCACCACCGTCGAGGAGCCTCCCGCAGAGATCAGTGGGAGAGGAACGCCCGTCACCGGCAACAAGCCGATCACTGCCCCGATGTTGAGTGTCGTCTGTACCATCAACCAGACAGCGATCAAGAAGATGACCGCGCGCTCCGCAGGATCTGTGACGTGCTCCGACAGTTGGAACATCACGATCACCAAGGCAACAATACACAACAGAATGACGACCGAACCCAATAGCCCAAAATCCTGGCCCACCACCGCAAAGATAAAGTCAGTTTGGGCATTGGGCACATACCCCCAGTTTGCTAAGCCTGTACCCAATCCGGTTCCAAGGAGATGACCTGACGCGAACGAGTTGAGGGCCTGGACCTCTTGGTAGGAGTAACTCGCTCGATATCTCCACGGGTGCAAAAAGGAGAGCAGCCGCAATCGACGATAGGTGCTCGAAAAGGCGCCAATGATTCCGATGAAGACCGAGCCACCCGTCACGACCGTCAAGGCGCGACCCCGTACGCCACCGACATAGAGTGCTCCAAGGCCGAGGGAGAAGACGATCATCGCGGTGCCCATGTCCGGCTCGAGAAAAATCACCCCCGCCATCAGGGCTGTGACGACGATGACGGGCCCAACCAGCTGGGTGGGACGACGGCTGGTGACAAGACGAGCCAGAAAGAGTACGAGGGCGAGCTTGGCAAACTCTGACGGCTGCACCTGAATCGGACCAAACTGAAACCATCGATCCGCGCCTCCGACACTACGGCCAACACCAGGAAGCATCACCGCCAGCAACATCGCGGCCGCACCCAACAAGATGAGTGGTGCGAGCTTCAACCAGACCCGTAACGGCACCGCCGCCATGACGACAAAGGCCAATCCTCCGATCACCAGCCAAAGGAGCTCATGGGCGATCAAGGAGGTCACGGAGGCATGCGCGGCGATAGTGGCGACATAGGCTGCGGCCACCTCGAGGATGGCCCCAGCTGTCAACAGGATGAGCACGAGCCAGTAAAACGCGGCCCGCAGTCGAATCTTGTCGACGGCACTGCGCAGGTAGGTCGTCACCGCTTCCCCCTCTCCCTTTGTTGGCCTAGCTCTTTGCCTGGCTCTTGGGCACAAAACTCCTCCTGGCGACACATCACGCCGACACCCCATTCGACGGGAACGCCCCAGCCGCCAACTCTCTCACCGCAGCCTTGAAATCGCGTCCGCGTACGGCGTAGCTGTCATACCAGTCGAAGGAGGCCGCACCAGGTGCCAGCAACACCACATCTCCTGCCTGGGCCTTGGTGGTCGCCAAGGCAACCGCTTCGCGCATCGAGGTCGCCATGGTTGTGGGGACATCGTGGGCACGAAAAAGCTCACCGATCTCGGGCCCGCATTCGCCGATGGTGATGCAGTGGCCCACCCGGTCCGCCACGGCGGCCATCGGCTCGAAGGAGAGGCCCTTGCCCCGTCCTCCAGCGATGAGAATGACGTGAGTAAAGGAGCTGATCCCAGCCGCAGCCGCGACCGGCGTGGTGGCTTTGGAGTCATTGACCCAGAGAATACCGTTCCACTCGCCTACGAGTTCTTGTCGGTGTTCGAGCCCCCGGAACTCCTCTAAGACCGCGCGCACTCGCTCCGGATCAGCACCCGCCGCATCGGCGGTAGCCCATGCCGTCAAGGCATTGGCGACACCGATCGGGCCACCCCGCCCGAGCGATGCGAGCGAGGTCAGCACCACCTCATCTGGACCAACCAGGTTGCCCTTGGCGACGTGATAATCAGCCGGTCCCTCCATCGAGAAGGTCCTACGTGCAACGCCCTCGGGAAGCAGGGTCGCCTCAACCACCGGGTCATCAGCGTTGAGAATCGCCACTCCTGTGCGAGGGAGCTGTGCAAAAAGCTTCGCTTTGGCGAGCCGATAGGCCTCCAGCGTGCCGTGCCAATCGAGATGATCAGGAGTGAAGTTCGTCCACGTAGCGGACGCTGGTGCAAGCGTCGGTGCCCAGGTGAGCTGGAACGAGCTCGCCTCGACTACGTATCGTGTCGCACCCGAGCATGCCACCGCTGCGAAGGAGACTCCAGCGTTCCCACACAGTGTTGCCTCTGACCCGAGCATCATCTGCGTCAAGGTCGCCACCGTCGTCTTGCCGTTGGTGCCGGTGATGGCGGAGACCGGTGCATCCGCAAGCAGCCAACCGAGTTCAAGTTCGCCGATCACCCGGTTCGCAAGGGGTTCGAGCCCAAGCCGTTCCGGCGAGATTCCAGGACTCACCACCACGAGGTCCCATGTCTCACTGCGTAGCTCAGCGATCGTCCCACTGTGTTCGAACCTCTGCTCCCCAAGTGATGCTGCTTCTCTGAGTCTCGCCTTATCCTCAGCCAACGAAAGCCGCGCTCCCCGATCCGCAAGGGCCTTTGCAGCGCCGAGCCCACTGACACCAAAGCCAACGACCAGTACCCGAGCCCCAGCTAGGTTCATCGTCCAAAACTTCCGAGCGAGAGGAAGTCGGCATAGAAGGCCCCTACCGCGATCGCCGTCACCACACCAGCAAAGATCCAGAGCCGAATCAGAACGGTCGTCTCTGGCCAACCATAGAGTTCAAAGTGATGATGGATAGGGGCCATCTTGAGGATTCGCCGATGAAAAACGCGGAAGGAAAAGACCTGCGCGATGACGCTGAGTGTCTCGACGACAAAGAGGCCACCGAGGAGTAAAAGCAGCAGATCAAGCCGTAGCACGAGTGCAAAGGCCCCAAGACCGCTGCCGATAGCGAGCGAGCCCACATCACCCATAAAAATCTTGGCTGGCGGAGCATTCCACCAGAGAAAACCGAGAATTGCGCCGACAAAACACATCGCCAAGACTGCTAAGTCAAGCGCATCATGAACACCATAGGCGACGACATGGCGGAACATCCAGTAGGAGATCAGCGCGAGGGCAGCAAAGGCGAAGATACTCGCTCCCGCAGCAAGACCATCGAGACCATCCGTCAAATTAACGGCGTTGGAGGTACCCACAATGACCAAGACGGCAAAGATACACCACCCCACCGTGCCGAGACCGATACTGAGGCTCCCCAGCCGGACAAACGAGATAGCCGTCGGGACATGGGCCCAGAAGTGCGCCAGCAGCGCAAAGGCAATGGCAATCAGCACTTGGCTGCCAAACTTCGCCGTCTTGGTCAGGCCAAGGCTACGGCGATTGCGAACCTTGAGTAGGTCATCGATCAACCCAATAATCCCGGAGAAGATGGTGACGCCGACGACAAGGACTCCAGAGCGAGAAAAACTCACTCCGAGATGGATGTGCACAAGCAGATAGCTCAGCACGATGGCGATGAGAATAGCGATGCCACCCATCGTCGGCGTACCTGCCTTCACGAGATGTCGACTCGGTCCATCCTCGCGGATCTGCTGGCCAACGCCGCGCGAACGCTGCCGATCGATCAGGATTGGGGTGACAAAGATAGCGATGATGAGCGCGAGTCCGCTGCCGGTGAGAATAGGGATCAACGTTCACCATCCCGCAACTCGAGCACCGCCCGTAACGCCTCATCGTAGTCATCAAAGTCATAACTCGCTGATCCAATGCGTTGGCTGCGCTCATGTCCCTTGCCGGCGATGACCAAGACGTCCTCGTCACAGAGTTCATCCACCGCGGTACGAATCGCCAACCGACGATCGAGAATGATCCGCGGCTTTGTGGCAGCGACCCATCCTGCCGCGATGTCGTCAGCGATGGTTTGGGGGTCCTCTGAGCGAGGGTTATCGCTCGTGATAATCACGACATCAGCAAGACGTTCCGCGGTCGAGCCCATGAGTGGTCGTTTCCCGTGGTCGCGCTCCCCGCCGGCACCAAAAACCACCATGAGTCTACCGGCACGGCCAAGCGACAGCCGTGCCGCCGTTAACACCTGTTCCAACGCTCCTGGCGAGTGGGCGTAGTCGATAAAGATCGATCCATGGCGACTGGGGACACGTTCGAGTCGACCCCGAGGTGCCTGGACCTCTCGAGCCACCTCCACCAAGTCATGGAGCTCGAACCCGAGGGTCTCTAAGGCGATCAACGCCATGTGGAGATTCACCAGGTTATGGTGCCCGATCAGCGGTGCAGCAAAGCGATGACCGCGTAGATCGAAGCTCAAGCCATAAGGACCAAGGGTGATCTGGCTCAACTCAGCATCGGAGACACCGACGACAGGTATCTCGGCCCTCTCGAGCAAACGCTGTCCCCACGTGTCATCGGCGTTGATCACCCCAAGTTTGGCATAGCTTGGGTGAAAGAGCGAAGCCTTGGCCGCGAAGTACTCCTCCATCGATGGGTGAAAGTCAAGATGGTCTTGGCTCAGGTTGGTAAACATAGCGACCTCAACGTTGAGGTACCGGACCCGGTCCATGGAGAGCGCAATCGAGGAGATCTCCATCGCCGCGTAGCTTCTCCCCTCTGCGACGAAGGTGGCGAGCCGGCGGGCGATCTCGGGGGCCTCCGGTGTCGTGAGACGTCCCCACAATGTCCCCATCGTGCCTACCCCATAGCCGAGAAGACTGAGCATCTCCGAGACGAGCGAGACCGTGGTGGTCTTACCGTTGGTACCGGTCACACCGACAACCTTGAGTCGTTTCGAGGGCTCTCCATAGACAAGCTGACTCGCCAGCGCGACACAATCGCGCACGCGAGCAGGCTCGACGACAATCTGTGGTAGCGCCGTCTCCAGCACCGGCTCGGTCACCAGCAGCGCCATGGCACCCTGGTGTTCGGCCTGGCGCACAAAGACGCGTGGGTCCACGTGGGCACCCGGCACCACGGCGAAGATATCTCCAGCGTTCACAAGTCGGTGATCCATGGCGATGCCGGTTGCCGTCGCACCCTCTCGACCTTGCCCTATCAGCTGTGCATGAAGCTGACGAGTCAATTCGCCCAACGTCATCGCGGCATGCCTCGTCTCACCCACTCCTCCACCCCAACCCGGACCATGAACATAACTATGGTACAGGCCTCGAGTGCTCGTAATAGTCACTCACGCGACCTTGGGGAAGAAGACTTCGGTAGCTTCGGTAGCAATGCGGAGTCAACACCACCCGTAGGGGTGACCCCATAACGGGCGAGTGCGTACCGCATGATCTGGCTAAAGACTGGTGCGGCCGTCATGCCACCATAGATCGGAACCGGTTGGTCCAACATGACCACCGCACTCAAAACGGGGTGCTGGGCTGGTACCATTCCGACGAACGTACCCCAGTACGCACCCATCTGATAGCCCGCCTGGGTATGCAAGGGCTTCTGTGAGGTTCCAGTTTTGCCAGCCACTACATACCCGGGAATGCTTGCGTCCGGTGCCGTCGCATTGGCCCCTGTCACTCCGGACAAGAGATGGATCATCTCCTCATCGATGGTCTTTGGGACAATTCGGCGCGGATTCGGTGAGGACATCGGAAGGAGATGACCGTTGGCACCCACGGTGCCAAGCACGAGCTTTGGTGTCACCATGACGCCACCGTTGGCGATGGCATTATATGAGTCAAGGACTTGCAGTGGCGTCACCAACTGATCCTGCCCGATAGGGGTCGAACCAATGGCAGTTGGTGACCACTGACTCACCGGTTTGAGATAACCCTGCGTCTCCCCTGGGAACGCAAGTCCAGTTGGCTCTCCCCAACCAAAGCGTTCAAAGGAGGCCAAGAGGCGAGTGGGGCCGAGGCGCCGAGCAATCTCAATGGTACCGACGTTCGAGCTTTGCGCCAGAATCTGGCGCATCGAGAGCACCTCAGTGGGATGCGGCTCTGCGTCATGAAAGATTGAACCATCGATGTTGAGTTGGCCCGGCACCACCTCAGTCGAGGTTGGGGTGATCAGGTGGTCCTGGAGAGCGGCGGTGAAGGTCGCGATCTTGGCCACTGATCCGGGTTCGTACGCGTAGTCCACCGCTTGATTGATCCAACTTTGGGTCGGGAGGGCGCGGGTGACGTCGACTGGTTGGGCTCCGTTGGCTAACGGTTGGGCTCCAGGTAGCGGTGGGGCGGTGAGAGAGACCATCGCCAAGATCTGACCGGTAGCGACATCCATCACCACAGCGGTCCCACCGATGGCATTCGTCTTTTGGATCTCGCCCGCAACAGCCTGCTCTGCGTATGCCTGCAGCCCGGGGTCGATCGTCAACTCCAGGTTCTTGCCTTGCACTGGCGCCTGCCGCTTGACGATCGCATCCGGCAGTGGAAGATTGCCAGCAGCCGTCCGTTCGACCTCATAACCATTTTTGCCAGCGAGCAGCTTCTGATACTGGTACTCCAGCCCAAAGAGACCATTATCATTGGCCCCCACCCTTCCGATGACTGGCTCTGCTAGCGCGCCCGCCGGATAGTAGCGAGCCTGACCTGGTGTGACGTTGATCCCCGGGAGCTCACCATTGAGTGCCATCGACTCTATGGTTGCACCAACCGATTGGGTCACCAACTGGGCTACCACGGAGTAACCTCCCTTCACAGTAAGCGCACCCTCAACCTGGGTCGCCGGCAGCGCCAGGAGTTTTGCCAACGTCGCAGCTTCAGGAGCAGGATCTTTGATCAAGAACGGGTCAGCGATGATGGTATCGCGCAGCTCCGACATCGCCAGCACCTCGCCATTGCGTCCGAGGATCGACCCTCGAAGACCGGGAAGCGTCACCGTGGTCTCTGCCTCTTGCACGGCGAGGTTCGTATAGCTCGGCGAGGCGAGCAAGGTCACACGCAACAGCTGCACCACCAACGCAAGCGTCACGATACCGCACACCAACAACGTTACGCGAGTACGCCGTGTTCTCCTTTTAGTTGCCACTCAACACCTCCCCCGCTGGGAGTGGAAGGCTTGGGTTCGTCGCCTCTGACTGAGGCAGGGGAACCGCGTGCTTGGTGCTCGTACCGGAAACGACCTCAACGGAGTTCGGTAGCGTCAGATGGAGATGGGCACTCGCATAACTCATGATGCGCTCTGGTGATGAGAGTTGCGCTACTTCGAGTTGGAGATCGCTCTGCGTGCGCTGGGCATGGGTAATCTCTGTCTGGAGCTGTCCAACCGACGACTCCTCTAACTCGATCGCGATGCGTGCGAGCACCACCATCCCCATCAACGCAATGGCGATCAGATAGATCACGATGTTGCGTAGCGTGTGCGACTTGGCCACTCGCCGGGTCGGCGCAACTAGTACTAGTTCAGGCCGTTGGCGACGTGGTCGTTCTCTCGGCGGGCTCTGTGGAAGTGCAACTACCCGTGCCATGAGGGGACCTGCTCCCAGTAACGTTTGATCGCCTCAGTGATGTCGTCGGCACTACGTCGCAGTACCCGCAGCCGGGCGCTCCGCGAACGGGGATTATGGGTGAGCTCCTCCTCGGAGGGAACGATAGCGTGTCGGGTAAGGCGGGTACCAACCGGCCGAGCCCCACAGGTACAACCGACTCGGGGTGGACAGAGACAACCCCCTGTCTCAACAAGACGCGCAAAGCGCTTGACCAATCGGTCCTCACCCGAGTGATAGCTGATTACCTGCAGCACACCGCCGGAGTCAAGTAGGGAGAACGCGGCCGGCAGGAAGTGGACAAGCTCCTCCTCCTCCTGGTTGACACGGATGCGTAGCGCTTGAAAGACCTTGGTGGCTGGATGCAGACGACCACCTCGGAGTCGCGCTGGCGTTGCCGTCGCAATCACCTCGGCCAACTGACCGGTGGTGGCGGGCAATTGATCCTTGAGCGCATCGGCGTATCGCCTCGCCAGCGATCCAACGCCGTTCGCTCGCAACACATCGACGAGATCCTGTGGTGCTACCGTGGCTACGTACTGTGCCACCGTCATCGAACCGCTGTCTTGGTCCATTCGCATGTCGAGTGGTGCATCAAATCGAAAGGAAAACCCACGGTTTGGATCATCGAGTTGCATCGACGACACTCCGAGGTCAGCCAGGACGCCAGCCACACGAGTGATCGGCGCCGTCGCGGCCGCTAGGTCACCAAACCTTCCATGGACAAGTCGAACGCGATCACCATAGGGTGCCAACCGCTCTTGTGAGCGAGCCAATGCTTGTCGATCGCGGTCGACGCCGACCACATGGGTCCAGGGGAGATCATCAAGCATTCGTTGCGTATGACCGCCGAGGCCAACGGTTGCGTCGACGATCGTGACAGAGGTACTCACACGCTCGCTAAATCCCTCAACGACACGGGCTGCGAGCACTGGGGCGTGTGCGAAAGGGCTCCCCCACAGCGCTGTAGCTGCGTCGTCAGTCTGGCCAGGTGAACCATCGAAGGGCTCAGCTGCCTTATGTGCGCTACTCACCGAGAGCGCTTTCTTGATACTCGTTCCACCGGAGCGGATCCCACAGCTCAACGGTTCCAAACGCCCCATTGACCAGAACCTCGTGATCGAGGCCCGCAAGTGTCCGCAACGGCTGCGGCAAACCAATGCGACCGAGGCGGTCAATCTCAATATCAAAAGCTTGACGGCTCCAAACACGCAGCCGACGACGCTCGGGAGACTCATCCCAACTCTGTGGTGGTACCGCATTCACGAAGCTATCAAAGTCTTCGACCGTCCAGATGACGATGCATGCATCACCGTACTGCGACGGTGTCGCATAACATCGATCAGAGAAGCTAGTGCGAAAGCGAGCGGGCAGTGTCAAACGACCCTTGAGATCAAGAGAGTGGGTGTAGCCACCGAAAAACTTCGCCTTTACCTCACCTGTCTGCCACACCGAACGGACTGTCCTCTCCACTACCAACCAATGGGCCCCACTTTACCCCACAATTACCCACTGGCACCCGAAATTTCGGCACGAAAGGGTCAAAACATGACTATTTCTTACCCGAAAGCGGTTATGTGCGTACTGATGTACGACTAAAGCGTAGTGATGGCCCGAACAAGCTGATCTTGCAGGTTTTGCCGCGAAACGCTAACTAACGGTGATAGGCCAGCCACTCGAAGTGGTTGATCCAGCATTTGATCGCCTACGAGCAGATCGCGGAGAGCGCCTTGGTGCTCCCACCACAACAGCGAAAGTTGGAAACACGCTTGGCCGCGGGAACGCCGTTGTGCCAATCCAAGCACCTTGGCACCCTCAACAGTGACCTCGCCAAAGCCGAGATCGCCAAAACAGATCAAGCGCCCAAGATCAGTGCGTGGCTGGCGCTCCTCGACAACCTCCGCTCTAAGCCCAAGACCGCGAAGAACACCAGCTACTACAGCTCCTAACCAAAGAAAAGAGGCACCAAGGTCCCAAGGCACGAGCGGGTCGTCGAGTCGTAGATACAGCATGAGCCAGATTTGGGATCCGGGTTCGACCAGTACCGCCCCACCACCACTGCCGCGGCGCACCACCGTGAGACCGTCTCGCCTGGCTCGCTCGAGATCAAAAGCATGAGAAGCGGTCGACGAACCAAGAACCAATGCACGGTCAATAGGTTCGCCAATCCGACAAAGCCGCTCCTCATGGCCAAGGACCGGCCAGGCATCGTGGAGCCCAGCCGTGCTCAACGAGACCGCCTCCGTACGCCATCGAGCCGGCCGATCGGTCCTCACTCGTCCACGATTCCAGGGATCACCAACCGGCGACCACCGACATAGGGACAGTGTCGACAGCCAAGACTGCAGCAGATTCCTTGATCTAATAGGGTGGTGGAGCAGAGGACAGTAGCACCGGTTGCCGGATCACGATAGGAATCACGAGCATCGTCGACGGCGTCTCGATGCAGGGTCAACCTGAGACGCGCCAGCGGATCGTCATAGTCGAAGCGACGTTCAGAGGGAAAATAACGCCTCCTTTGCTCCCACTCATCTTGGGACCCTTCCATAGTTGCAGAACCTTCTACCTACCGTCCCTTGCGACACCAACCAACCATCGCAAAGGCGAACGACCATGACCTATGCCGACGCACAAACACTCTGGGAGCTGAAGTTGCCCATGAGCGCCACGCATCGCCTTCCGACTACGGTAGTCTAGTCCCAGGGACCAGAGCAGGCAAGGAGAAGTGTGGAGGCCTACGTCTTAATCCAGACAGAGATCGGAGCGGTAGGGAAAGTACTGCCAGCCATACGGTCATTGCCCTTGGTCACCCGCGCTGATGATGTCACCGGGCCGTACGACATCATCGCGTTGCTGCAGGCAGAGACGCTCCCAGAGATCGGTAGTGAGGTTGTCGAGGGCATTCAGGTCATTGAAGGCGTGACGCGCACGCTCACCTGCCCCGTCGGCCATCTGCAGCTTGAGATGCTCCTTCCCCGTCCCTCGTAGGTTCCGTTGCGCGGGTCAGTCAGCTCCTCCTAGCGTGAGTTCCCCTGACGAACCGGCGAGCGCGAACTTGCCGCCGCAATCTCGATGGAACGGATGTAGCCCTCGTCGACTTCGGCGTGTTGGTTGCCCATCAGCATGATCACACCGAGCCTTGGCAACAACGACCGCTACAGCGTGGCAATCGCTATCTTGGTCAATCGCTTCGGAACAGCGGCTTGCCCATAGACCGGGTTCTCTAAATAAAGCGTTTGCGGTGTGGCAATAACGGTCGCCATCGCTACGTTCTTGGTGGCCGCCAAGACGACAGCAGTCAGTACACCCGGCGGAGCATAGCGCCCGATGACAAGACGAGTGAAGCCATCGGTCATCTGACACGACGCCGCAACAATCGCAGTCGCCCCCTGACGAGTCTCCAAAAACCCGACTCTAATATGCTCCACATCACCAGTCCAGGCCTCCACCGTGTTACATAGATGCCGTGCAGCGGGCTTGATCCATGATCCCGTACCGAAATGAACGACCGCCGTGCGACCATTTGGACCAAAGTCGACGATTGGCGCGGTACCAAACTGGAGTTCACTCGGCCGGAGGACGACCTCCTTGGCGCCAAGCGCTTGCGCCTGAGAGAACTGATGGAGCTCAAGTGGGATCGAAAGGATGAGAAGCGCCCCAAAGGCGAGCATCCCCCACTTCACCCATCTGCCTCGGTGGGCCTGACGCCTCTCAAAGCGTTCTTCACCAGAACGCCTCCGACGTGGAACCGGCTGATCCATAGCCAATGGCACTCCTTGATTCGCTTAGAGGATCCCAATGGGACATGAGCCCGTGCGTTCACCTTAGTCGACCTCGGCGAGCATCGCTTGGATCCGCACTCAGCCCACCACTGGCTCACCTTTGTTCGTTATTTCGCCGATCCAGGCTCGAGCATGTCGAGAACTGGAATGCAAGATCCGATAGCATCAGCCCTAGAATGGTACGAGTGGAGCGAGACTTTCCCCTGGAACCAGCCAGTCTTCACCACACCGGATGGGATCTCCTCGGCCAACACCTTACTGAACTCCTCGGGACGTGGCCCCCCACCGAAGATTTCCAGATTGTGCCAACACCTCGTCGCCGCGAACCGATGTGGGATGGCTCAATCAGAGCACTGTTGGGCATCGTCTCCCCTACCGCTGGGACTCTCATCTCCATCGACCCGATCATCAACGCCGTCCCCATCGCCACCGCGATCGCCGACGGCCCGGCACCAGGCGACCGAGATCAGAGGGGGCCGCACGATCCTCGTCGATCAATCCGACACAGTTCGTCGAACGAACCGCTCTCTCCCAACGCTGAGCACCTGCATTCCCAGGTCGATGGTGGGCACCAAGCAAGCCCCTCTGATGTCGTAGGTCATCTTGTGGATCGTCTCGGAATCGAAGAAGATCATTGCTTCATGGCATACTTTCGCTTTGCATTCCATGCACCAAACCTGGGAAGACCTGGCGTCTGGGTACCGGCAGACAGCAGTCAGATCCCTGAGTGGCTTCACCCCTTTGGGGGCAAGGTGCTGGTGGCATACGGTCAAGACGGTCGTGTCGTGGCAGGAGTTGGGCTCAAACACCATGATCGCTTTGCCCGAGAACTCGCTGTCGTAACCGAACCAGAGGCGAGAGGTCGTGGTCTGGCCAAAGCGTTGGTTGCCCAGGCGGCTGAATGCGTACTGGAGGACGGGATGCTTCCTACCTACCTTCACGCCTCAAGTAACCTCGCATCCGCACGGGTCGCCGAAGCCAGCGGATTCATGGACCGTGGTTGGCGGATGGTAGGACTCACTCCCGCAGGCGAGGCACAACTGCGCGCCCGATCGCTTGCCACCACAACGCACGAATCGAGCGATTGACCTCCGAATCCTTGAGCAACCCGGTGCGACCAGAACGCTGTGCTTGAGCGACCAGCCTCCCAATCGCTGCGCTAGCATCGTCTACATGGAGACACTACGAGGACGAACAGCGATGGTCACTGGTGCATCGAGTGGCATCGGAGCCGCGATGGCCAAAGCCTTACTCGAGCAGGGAGCTCGTGTCGCCGTCTGTGCCCGTGGCGGGACTCGGCTCACAACTACCGTTCGGCACTTCGCATCCTCGGGCTTCGATGTCTTGCCGGTCGAGATGGACGTGCGCGACGGCGATGAGGTCGCGGGAGCCGTCGCGAAGGTCTACGAGCACTTCGGCGAACTCGATGTACTCGTCAACAACGCAGGCATCGGGATGCGGACCGTCAACCCTCGCTTTTTCGAGGAGCCACTGCCATTCTGGGAGGTGCCGGTGGAGGGTTTTCAAGCAGTGATCGCTACGAACCTCACTGGCTACTTCCTCGTCGCCCGCGCTGTTGCTCCGAAAATGGTAGCTCGTGGCTCCGGTAAGATCATCATGATCTCCATGAACCGTGAGACGATGGTACGCCAGGGATTTGTGCCCTACGGCCCGTCCCGTGCCGGATCTGAAGCACTCGCCGAGATCATGGCCAAGGATCTCGATGGTACCGGAGTCACCGTGAACACGCTTTTACCCGGAGGGGTGACCGTAACGGGCATGATTCCCGAGGACTCGCCCGAGGAGCTTCGCAACCAGGCGCTTCCACCTGAGATTATGGGCCCACCGATCGTCTTTCTTGCCTCCGATGCGTCTCATGGCATCAACGGAGAGCGTGTCGTTGCCATTGATTTCGATTCATGGAGAACCGCCAGACAGGTCGCCAAAGGTCGGCCCACGCCTTAAGTCGCGAAACAGACAACTGCCTGCCGATCTCCGGTTCCCCTCAGACGGCGCTCATCGTCTGCAGTTCATTGCGGCGCGCCGCCCAACGACACCGCACAGGGTAAACATTCGGTTACCAATCGCTAAACTTCCGTCATCGGAACGGCAGCAGCGTGTTGTTGGGAGGCAGAATGCCTGAGATCGTCAAACTAAACCGTCAGCTCTACCTCGATGTCAACCACTTTGCTATCGCAACCCCATGGGCACATGGATTCATGGCTGGGTACGCGCACCTGATCGGCATTGGTCTCCTCGCACTCTTGCTTCTCGCAGCTTGGTGGCGTGCACGCTCCCGTCCTAACCCAGAACGAAGCGTCGCGAGGGTGCTGTGGGCGGCAGGTGGCACCATCATCGCCGAAGGTATCTCGCACGATGTTTTGAAACCATTGATTGCCGAGCGGCGCCCCTACCTTACCCTTGCCCATGTCGAGGTGCTACTTACCCGCACCAATGGTTTCAGTTTCCCGAGTGGACACGCAACGATTGCTGGTGCAGTCATTGTGGGCCTTTGGCTCAGCCGTGATCGGCTCATGACGTTGTTGGCGATTGTAGTTGGGGTGTTCCTCGCCTTTGGCAGGGTCTACGTGGGGATGCACTATCCCGGCGACGTCGTGGCCGGACTCATCTTTGGAGGTCTTCTTGTCTGGATTTTGTCACCACTCGGCGTGTGGGTCTTGAGCAAGATTACCAGGGTGATTCATCAATCCTCCGCGACTAGTTGGCTCGTCGCGAGTTCCACCGGTGCCCATGTGCAGGCATCCTCGTAAATTTCGACCGCTTGGTAGTACCTCAAAAGCGCGTGCCATAGGATTGACCGTTGACACCCATGCGTTGTTCGTGCTCAGTCGAAACTGGGCAACCATAGCTGAATAGTCGCAGTTGAGCAATCATATCGCCATCTTTCCTCTCCGCAGGTAACGGACCATCCCCGGCTTTGGCGGCGACACTCACCGATCAAGCCCACCAGGCTCTCGTCAGAAGTAGTGTCAGCTGTCGAGTTCTTGGCGCATCTCGCACGCATTTGTATCCTTTTTTGGGGCTCATCCGTCTATAGAGTACGAACTTCAAAAGGGAGAATATCATGAAGAAGACCGTTGGAACCACAGACCGTATCGTTCGAATCGTCATCGCAGCCGCCGCTATCGTCCTTGCTTTCGTTGTCGGGGCCAGTAGCGCTTGGGGCATCATCCTCTTTATCGTGGCAGCCGTGATGGTCGTCACGGGATCGACCTCCTATTGCCCGCTCTATAGCATGGCCAAGATCAGCACCCGCGATGACAGCAAGAAGCACCACATCGGTCGATAGGCACGACATTCCAGGGCCGCTGGAACCGAATGCGCGAGCGTGTTTCGATCAGGCGTAGTCTTTGCTAGATGAATACCGATGACGATCAGAAGGTTCCCGAACTAGATTTTGGGGACCTTCTCTCGCTAGAGATCCCGGGTCTCTATCGTTATGCCTACTCACTGATCGGCCGACCAGCAGAGGCCGAGGATGTCGTTGGCGAAACGCTGATTCGCGCCTTGGAACGCCAAACCCAGTTTCACAACCAGACACCCTTGCGGAGCTGGCTTCACCAGATCCTGCGGAATATCGCGATCGATCGTAGCCGGCATCAGTCGCATGAAAACTTGGTTGAAGAGGTGGAGTCCACCTGGAATGACGAACGTTATCGAGTGGACGCCGAGATGATTTTGGAACGGCTGGAGCTGAGAGGCGAACTACAGGAGGCCCTCTTTCATCTGCCCGTCAAATACCGAGAGGTCGTCGTGCTTCACGATGCGGAGGGGTGGTCCTCACCCGAAATCGCAGCCATGCTAGGAGCCGGGCTACCCGCCATCAAACAACGACTCCGCCGCGGTCGCATGATGCTCGTGACAAGTCTCGCCAAAGGAGCAGAACGAAGAGTGGCAAATCGAAATGTGGTGATGAGTTGTGCGGATGCGCGTTACCAAGTATCCGATTACATCGACGGTGATCTCCCGGCAGAACAGGCCTCCCTCCTTGAGGCACACCTTGCCTCCTGCGCTACCTGTCCAAGTCTGTACACCTCCTTGGTCGGCGTCACCGCATCACTTGGATCTTTGCGCGATCCCAACACTGTCGTCCCAACCGACCTCGCCAAACGCATCACGATGAAGTTGGCCACCGAACATCACAGTCATGGCGAACCAGCATCCCCCACGTAGCCGGCACCAGCGGATTGCTCTTGTGCTCCAGGCCCTATCACCCATCGCCAGCCCCAATGACATCCGATACGCAACAGCCGCCACCTGATGAAAGCGAACTTCTTGACGCCGGCCATGCCACGTACTGATCGAGTCCAACCATGACATCGCCCCTCTAGGTACCAATAGCTGCGGAGCGCCGGAGATGTGCAACAACTCCAACTAGTCATCCACGCACCGTCTCAATCTCCAACCTACACATAGCAACCGGCTGATGAGAGTATCCCGTCACGCGCACCCCCGTCACGATATCAGATATGGATGTTCTTCTATCTCGAAATGACGGAGACATCAAAGCCGTTCAGAATTCATCATCTCTATCTTGAACTGGTCGTTCACAAATAACAGCCAGCCACTCCGCGACCGATCACCGGCACCCATTTCATCACCAACGCACGCAGACCCGGTAGAATGAAGATACCCCAATAGGTATGAAACACACGAAGGAGGAGTCCATTGGACCTCGAGATTCAAATTCACGAATTCGAAGCTATGCACGGCGATGAGATGGAGATCATCGATGTCCGTGAGGAGTGGGAGTATGCGGCTGGCCACGTACCAGGGGCGGTCAACGTACCACTCTCCAGCCTGGCCGACAACCTTGATGCCATCCCAAATACTCGCCACTACGTCATCTGCGCCTCGGGCGGCAGAAGTCTACGGGCTGCGGAGGCGCTACGAAGTGCTGGCTACGAGTCGGTTTCGGTAGCAGGAGGCACCATCGCTTGGATCAATCGCGGCAATGAGGTGGTCGTCGATGACGACGAGGAGCAGTCAGCCTAGGCGGCAAGCCACGGGCTTCGTCATCATTCCCCGCCTGGTGGGAGCAACGAAGAAAAGTTGCTCGTGACACAAATAAGCGATAGATTAGGTCTCCTAACCATCGGTCGCATAACCAAGGGGGGAATGATGACTTCGAACGACAACCTGCCTGATCTACCGCCAATGGTGCGTGATAGCCACCTTGTTCCGCCATCCCTCACCCCTTCATCGCGGTTGCCGGTCACAACCGAGGCTGAGTTTTGGGATCTCTATCAGCGCTCCCTTCACGATCTCGGTGCCTACTGGCAAGAGGTCGCCAACAGTTTCGAGTGGATGGACGGTTGGCCATCGACCGTCGCACTCGGTGGAGATTTTGCAACCGGATATCGCTTCTTCGACGGCGCCACCATGAATGTGAGCGTGAATTGCATCGACCGCCATGCTCGTGAGAATCCGACCAAAGTCGCGCTGCACTGGGTTGGAGAAGACGGATCCGAACGATCATGGACCTACGAGGAGCTGCTCGATACCACCGCTCGCTTTGCCCAAGCGCTCACTGATCTCGGTGTAACCAAGGGTGATCGGGTCGCAATATACCTACCGAATCTGCTCGAAACCTTCGCCGCTGTCCACGCGTGTTTTCGAGTCGGTGCCATCTACAACATCATCTTCTCCGGCTTCTCGGCAAGCGCGCTCGCCGATCGTATCGTCGATACCTCAGCCAAAGTCGTCATCACTGCCGATGAGTCGATGCGGCGCGGTCGACCGGTACCGCTAAAGGCCACCCTTGACAGTGTGCTCGATCGCCTCGAAAGCATCGAACATGTCGTCGTCGTACGCCGAACAGGTGCCAAGGTGACGATGCGAGCCGGCAGGGACCACTACTTCGATGAACTCCTCGCCGCGACTCCCAACCGGGCAGATCCCGTCGCAATCGAGGCGAACGAACCCGCCTTTATCATCTACACGAGTGGCACAACCGCCAAACCGAAGGGTCTCGTCCACACAGGGACCGGCTTCCTAGTGGGAACGTACCATGATGTGCTCTGGTCCCTCGATCTTGGACCTGAGGATATCTATTGGTGCACGGCAGACACTGGCTGGCTCACCTTCCCGATCTTCGAACTCGTTGGCGGCCTCGCTCATGGAGCCACCATGGTGGCCTTTGAGGGAGCCCTCGACTATCCAACGCCCGACCGGGCGTATGAGCTGATTGAGAAGCTTCATATCACCAAAATCTTCACGGCACCGACCTTCCTCCGGATGCTCGCTCGCAACGGCGAATCCCTCGCCAAAGCACATGATCTATCGAGCTTGAAGCTCATTGGCCTGGTCGGGGAGCCTCTTGACGCAAAGACGTGGAACTGGGTTCATGACAACGTTGGCGCCCCTGAGATCGAGATCAACAATACCTATGGCCAATCGGAGACTGGCAGCGCTTGGACCTCCTCCGCGGTGGGCATCACTCGCTCCAAGCCAGGTTCCTGCGGTCTGGCCCTCCCTGGTCACGCCTTTGAGATTGTCGATGAATCCGGTGAACCGGTCGGTCCCGGTAAGGTCGGATATCTCCTGTTGACCCAGCCATTTCCAACGATGTTTCGTACCATTTGGAACGACCCGGAACGCTATCGCGCCCAGTACTTCACTCGCTTTGGCGCTCACCGCTATGACACCGCTGACGCAGCCCTTGTTGATGGCGATGGACACATCTGGGTCGTCGGGCGGGTTGATGGCGTGATCAATGTCGCTGGTCACCGCCTTTCCACCATGGAGATGGAAAGCGCACTTCTCAGTGTGCCCGGTGTTGCCGAAGCTGCCGTCGTCGGTGTCGATGACGAGACAAAGGGACAGGTGCCGGTCGCCTTCGTCTCGTTATCCGCTGCCGCGACCGACATCACCGAGGACGTGCTCAAACAAAAGATCACCGACGAGATCGGGGCGATCGCACGACCACAAAGCGTCTACCTTCTCTCCACTATGCCCCGCACACGATCCGGAAAAATCGTTCGCCGACTGCTCAAAGAGTTGGTAGTAGACGGTCACACCTCTGGCGATGTCACCGGGCTCGAGGACCCCGAGGTGCTCGCAAAACTTGAGGCCGAGCTTCGCTAGGGTCACTGCTCTTTTTGGCGGCCTAGGTTCGTCTCGACCACACAGACAAGACACCGCGCGACCCGTGGGTATTGCCTCCAGGCTGTACCTTCGGCAACGTTGGTACCGGCCCCCCTCGCCAACTCTGGTCTATCCGTCTCGCCACAGCGAACCGCTCTCAGTCAGACGATCATGCCACGGCATCGCCCCAAAGGAGCGAGTCCCACCCTATCTGCGGTCGGACCCATCGTCGCCTGATCATCCGCACGTCTATGGAACCAGCGGTACATCAGGAGTCAACGGCTCCCCGGTCTTGGTTGCATCGCCGGTCTTGGTTGCATCGCCGGTGGCAACGATTGGGGTGAGACTTGCCAGCGGCAAGAGCGAAGCCGCCTTCTCCCCGCTCAAGAAGGAACCGAGTTCGGCGATGGTGGTCATCAATGGAGCGGGGAAGATCACGGTTGAGTTCTTATCGGCAGCGATATCCACCAAGCTCTGCAGGTTACGCAGCTGGAGGGCTAGCGGGTGTGCCATCATGATGTCCGAGGCATCGCCGAGTGCCGCTGCCGCCATCGATTCTCCCTCAGCGTTGATGATCTTGGCTCGCTTCTCGCGTTCTGCCTCTGCCTGGCGCGCCATGGCCCGCTTCATGCTGTCGGGGAGTTGGATATCCTTGAGCTCAACAAGGGTTACCTCCACGCCCCAATCCAATGTCGCCACATCGAGAATCTGGCGAATATCCAAGTTGATACGATCTGTCTCTGAAAGCGTCTCGTCTAGCGAGTGCTGTCCAACGACCTTACGCAGGGTCGTTTGGGCAATCTGATCAATCGCCACTGCAACATTTTCGATAGCAACAACCGACTTCACCGCATCACCGACACGGAAGTAGGCGACCGCCGAGACATCAACGCTGACATTGTCGCGCGTAATGATTCCCTGCGATTGAATTGGCATCGTCACAATGCGCAGCGACACATGACGCAGGTTGTCCACGATCGGTATGATCAGGTGAAGACCTGGTCCACGGGTGCCAAGCAATCGACCAAGACGGAAGACCACACCCATCTCGTATTGTTTGACGATGCGCACAGAGAGCGCTAGGCCAAGCACGATCACCAGGACGATGACGATCAGGATAACGATAAGCGTGCTCATATGCTGAGCATAGCCACATTCGTTGTCCACCTACCGGCCACCAGCCTCCACCCCCATCTCTTGCCGGTTCACCTCAGCACCTGCGACACCCAGGGCGAGGGATGAAAGGTCGCTCCCCATCAATCGACTGTCGATACAACGACCGGCCGGTCCCGGCGTGATGAGCGCGCAAACGTCTGTGGCCTGCGCGGTGGTGCCACCCAAGCACGAGCATAATCATCCTGTCGTGCTCACATCAGTGCGGAGGTGTCATCATGAGAACCACGCTTGTACTCGATGACGACTTGGTCACTGATACCCAACGTCTCACCGGTATCCCGGATACGAGCACTCTTGCTCACGAGGCTCTGCGTGCACTGGTCGAGCGAGAGAGCGCCCGTCGCCTAGCAAGCCCCGGAGAGAGTGAGCCTAACTTCGCCCGAGCGCCTCTTCGCTGCCCCCTCGGGTGATCCTGCTCGACACGTCGGTATCCAGGTGGATCACCACCGCAACGGAGACCGTCTCCCCGCGACAAATCAGCTCTCATCCTTTGGTCATTGGTGAGATCGCACGCAGCAGACACGTCCCCTATAACGAGGTCCTCACTCTGTTTGCTAACCTCGCACCCGCCGTCCCAGAGACCTTTCAAGCAATGAGGCCAGCAAGGCTTCCGGAGTAGCGACTTCGACCACGGGATTCTCGAAGAGGCCGGTCGAAGGTTGCACACGACGTGGTCACTCATCACCATCATCGACGGGTCGGTCGACCTCGCTGGCGAGCAGGAAGAAGCCACCGGCGAGACCTAACGGGGTAACCACCACCCTGACCATGCGCGTGCCCCGCGAAAACACGACGGGAGTGTCAACAATCTGCATTGAACCGTATGAGGTGATACGAGAGTCTCCGACTTCTAAGATCTCCCCTAAATCCTGACGAACGGACTCGAGCAACGCTGCCAAAACGGGCTCGGGTAGCCCCCTCGCAAGCTGTGGATCGCTCAGCCTACGACATGTTGCGAACTCTCGAGTCACAAAGCCATCAAGAAATGATCGGGCGACCTCTCGAGCTGATGCGACGGAGAGACGGACCGAATGCTCTTCGGTGCTGGGCTCACGTTCCGTGTCGGTAGCGTAGCGCTCAAAGGCCGCCTGACGTGAGGTTCCAAGCGCCGTGCCGATCGCCGCCCATGACTGGTGTTCCGTACGAGCTCGCCGAACAAGCCGCGCGATTGCATCGTCAGTGAGTAAACGAAGACTTCGTGCAGATGCAATCACGTCGAGTGTGTCCACATCGGCCTCCCCGCGAAGCCCAGTCAGGGTCACCTCCGCCGCCATTGCGAGCCCTCCGACAAACAGTGCATCATTCATCATCGCCGTCGCATCGCGATCGTTCGGATTGGCCTCGGAACTGTTCATCGGCCCGACGGTACCACGATCGAGTACGTTACTCCAAACATCGTGATCGCCACCTCGTCACTCCCTCGCAACGCCTTTGCATGATCCACACGTTGTCCCGCCACGACGTATGTTCGATGGCGATCAGCACGCCTCATCTTCGGAGGGTTCCAGCGCTGCCGTCATTGCGTGACGGAGAGTCCTGCATCAGAGAGTGCACGCACCGTTGCTTGTGGGTCATCGAGCCCCACCACCCACACATCAAAGGGGCCCTCTCCAAGCCGGACAAACAGACCCTTGTGCTGATGAGAGTGGACCGCGGCAAGTATTCGTTCATCGCCTGTAAAGCTCCCAACGGCGACACGGCCAGGGATTCCCTCCCCAACACGAAAGCCATGGACGAACTGAATCGGCTCATCCACCAGACGGAGCTCTTGCACGCTGGCACGAGCAACCGATTGATCTCGATGGACCCCAAGGACATGTTCCATCGTCGTGAAATGAAAGTGGAGCTTTCCATCCTCGACCAACACCTCAGCCATCACCGACCTCCTCTCGCACGCGCCAATGCGCAGACCCACGCTCAGCCTATCGAGGAATGGGAGCTATGTCAAGTAAACTTGACAGCCCCTTCGGCCAATGGTTCGCACCGGCCACCGGGCCTTGACCCGAAGGGATCTTCTCCAGAGTTCGCACCGGCCACCATCGCAGGAGGAGAAGTTCCGGAGGGCACGCTCACGCGGTTGCAATGCCCAAGTGTCCAGAACGACTCCAACCTCACGGATCTTGATCCACGCGCTCCCCGGGGGGAGGTCGGCGGATGTAGCGATCGAGGAGATCGTACGAGTCGCCACTTTGGAACCCAACCTGACCAGCATTGAAGATGAAGGAGCAGCCCGCCTCAGAACGGTGGGGCTTTCGGAGGGGATCCGTTTCGGCAACTTGGAACCCTCGCTCGATCGCTCAAGGACGTCGCTGCTAGACACATCCAGCAACTGGACTCTGGTCAAGTCGCATAAACTTGACAAGGGCCATACTGCCACAGGTCGCTCCTGAGAGGGGTATTTAACCATGAAAGCCATCTACTACAACACGTTTGGTGCTCTCGATGTTCTTGAGTACGGTGAACTTGACCGTCCTGAGCTCGGACCCGACAGTGTCTTAGTCCAGGTCGCTGCTGCCTCAGTCAATCCCGTGGACTGGAAGGTGATGTCGGGAGGCCTGCGATCGCGGATGACCTCGGTCTTTCCCGTCGTTCCCGGGTGGGATCTCGCTGGCATCGTGCAGGAAGTCGGCCCATCGGTCACCCAGGTACGCGTCGGCGATGAGGTTTTTGGCTACGCCCGCATGGACTTTGTCCACCACGGAACCTTTGCAGAATTTACTGCGGTTCCAGAGCGGGTGCTGGCACAGCGTCCCACCTCACTCTCGTTCGGCGAGGCGGCCGCACTCCCCCTAGCTGGCCTGACCGCCTACCAAGCACTCGTCCATCGCCTTCATCTCGATGCGGAGGACCGCTTGCTTGTCATCGGAGGAGCTGGGGGCGTTGGAGGCTTTGCCATCCAGATCGCCCGGTCCCTTGGAGCTGAAGTCTACGCCACCGGATCCCCTGGCAACCATGGATACCTTGCGTCGCTTGGCGCCCATCCCGTCGCACATCCCACCGACGCCCGCCAGACACTCGCGACCATTAAGCCGACGGCTGTTCTCGACCTCTACGGCGGCGAGCCACTCCAGGAGAGTATCAACCTACTCAAGGGAGCAGAACGCATCGCTACGATCGCCGACCCATCCATTGTTGCCCACGGTGGCCATTACGTATTTGTTCAACCGTCATCAAATGACCTCGATGCCCTCAGTAATCTGGTCAACTCCGGTCAACTCCACGTTGAGATTCAAGAGCACTTTGCTCTCGCAGAGACAAAAGCCGCCTTCGCGGCCTCGATGGAGGGTCATGTGCGCGGGAAGCTTGTGATCGACGTAGCAACACTCGAGCCCCGGTGACTGTTACCGTCATCGATAATGCCATGGTCGTCGCTCACCTCGATGCGGGATTAGCGTACCGATCGATTGAGGAGGCACTCAGCGAGTATCGGAACGGAACTCTTCTCGCCCCTGCCCGCCAGCAGAGCTCGCTCGGGGAGGGTTCGTTCGTCTTCACCAGCGGTGCCTTCAGTCAGGGTTACGGTTTTCGCGCTTATGACACCTTTCCCAACCGGCACGATGACCAACTCACCGCTGTCTGGGACAATTCCGGCCGCCTGTCCGGGGTCGTCGTGGGCCCCGAACTCGGACGACGACGTACTGGAGCGCTCGGGGCGGCAGCTGCCGTTCGCCTTCTTCCAGCTGGCGACGGACTCACCGTCGGGGTCATCGGCGCGGGAGCCCAGGCCTTTGCCCAGCTATGGGCGATTCGTTCGGTCCATTCCATCGTAGAAGTGCGTTCATACCGTCGCAACCAGGAAGCCAATCTCGCCTTTGCCCAAAGAGTTGAGAGCGAACTCGGAATCAGGACTCGCGCGCTTGTGAGCGCCCAAGCCGCGTGTCGCGAAGTCGATCTTCTCATTGTTGCCACGGGGGCATCGGAACCGGTCATAGAGGATTCATGGATCAGTGACTCCTGCACCATCTTCACCTTGGGGCCAAAGCGGCATGACGCCTGTGAACTGCCAGAATCTCTCTTCGCTCGAGCCCAACGTATCACCTCAGATTCAGCCGCACAGATTGAAGCAGAGGGCCAGGATTCAATCATTGCAGCGAGTCGGGTCGTCCCGCTGGGTTATCTCAGACCACTCGCCGACAAAGCCGATCCACCACGCTGGACTGCCTACGAGCCAGCTCCGAGCGAAAGCACCAACTCCTCTGGCCTCAAACTGTACCTCTCAACGGGCCTAGCGGGAACGGAACTCTTCGTTGCTCGGGCTCTGATCGCGAAACTACAAGAGAACCCACACTGATCCATCATCACTTCGCGGTTGACCGCATGAACGCGCACCTCATCTAACCTGCTCGATCAAACCTGATCGGGGCTAGCTTGACTGCACCAAAGCAAACGAGCCGACGGAGGTGTCCCCCAAACACCCCTGTCGACCCTGTATAACCTGTAGTGTAGCGCAATGTGACAACCGACACAAATTCAGCCATGCCACAACAACCCTACAGCTATTTCTCAAGTATTTCCCGGCACCAGTTGGCGGCACTGAGGACTCCTTTGGATCCAAGCGCGAACAAACGGCCCTCGCACTCGAGGTCTGTCCCGTCTTGAATAAGTACCAACCCCAACGATGCGCCTACTCTCGTTGCAATGGAATCGACTTGGTACGGGATCGACTTGGTAGGGAATCGACGAGTCTTCCCCCGGGGCGGGGCCAAGAAGAGTCTCAAGCATCTTGTGGCTGGTACGTCCCGTGCCCAGCTGTCTGTATCAGAACATGGTATCCCTTGCCCCAAGCCGCTCGAGAGCACCCTGAACTGCTACATCATCACGAAGCAGCAATCATCTCGACTATTGCTCCGTCAATGTCCATAGGTGCTGGCCCGCCTAGACCTCCGATCAGGCGCCGACAACACTCCAAGGACTGGGAACGGCTTGAGACGCGCAGATCACTCCTCTCACGCAACACCACCTTCCATCAGAGCAACTATTCCAAGGAACATCCCGGCTCGCTCAACGACGCCACGACTGGCAGGCACGAATCCTCAGCCAGGGATTCGCACCACGAGGACTACCGTCCGACCTAGAGATCATCACTAACTACCGCCCGCAATGGAGAGCCTGCCAAACCGGTTGCTAGCTGATAAACTTTCGGAACTATCGAAAACTACCGCGCAACCGTCGCCACAATGTGTTAGGTTCATAGTTGTACGAGGCAATCACCGCGACCAACGTGATGGCCATAGCGGGGTGATGATTAAAGCAACCAACATAGTTCGGCGAAGGTACTGTGGCATGAGTCTTGGGCGTACTGGCTTGGAGACGGAGATTGGTGGCAACCGGTGAATCTCGCGTTGTGACGACACGTCAAGGACTGGGAATAGAAAGTAGCCAAGAGGATGGCGAACATTTGGGGTCATTGAATCAAAAGAAGCCGTTCAGGCAACCAATCCTCGCGCGCCCGGAGTCCATCTGCTGCTTCCCGGTCTGTATCGGTGCGAACGTGCGTCCAAGGGCTCGGTTGCCACTCACGAGCGGCCACGAGTGCGGGCTGCGATTCCGCTGTCGACCCAATAACTTGGCCACGAAACTACGCATCAAAACGACCAATTGCTCCGAGTCTTCGATCCAAGGCTGCACAACGAATGCATCGGAACGAGGTCATACTCTCCTGCCGGCCTGGGGCTACGCCAGGCATGTAGGCAACCTTCGCATAGTACGTCCCAACGTTAGGATGCCAGAGATACTTGCGGCCTTAGGAAGACGTGAGAGAACCGTTCCCCCTGGTGGAACGAGGAGACTCTCTCCTCGTGGCCCCGGTGCATCATGACCAAATGATACTCACCAGGATACGACTCTTTCTACGAGGGATGCGGTTCCGTCTTGGAGCCCTCATCTTCCTTCTGGTCGCTGCGGTAGTGACAATCTTTGGTGCGACCGTGGGGCCGATGTATTTGGGATCTGCCCAAGACTCCGTCTTGATTGGCGAGCTGCGCTCCGCTTCAGTGATCAAGACGGGCCTCAAAGTGGTATCGGTCCAAGCATTCGCAAAGGCAAAGCTTGTCGCGGCCGAACGAAGAGCCCCTACGTTGGACGGGCAGGCGCTTTTTGACAATCCCATCTACTCGGCCGAAGTACCCGCGATGCTAACACCGCCTCAGAGCCTGCGGGGGACGTTACTAACGAGCGCTTTCCTTGAGCGCAGCGATAGCTGCGCCCACCTCAAGCTTGACGCTGGTCACTGTCCAACCACGAGATCCGAGGTGCTCCTCTCGGAACGAACCGCGGCATATCTTGGAGTCAAGGTCGGATCCGTGCTCACTGCCGCTCCCGGCCTCAGGCCCCCAGGTGCTCCAGGAGCAGCCGCGAGTGCACGCTACCGCATCGTGGGTATCTACGCGATTCCAGATATCTCAACCCATTACTGGTGGAACGAAGAGTACTTCACCTTTGGCTCGTCGTTTTACCCCGTATCCCTGGACCCCATGATTGTTATCCCCGGGTTCTTTGGTGGGAAAGCAACCTTTGACGCGACAACGAACGCGAGCACGAGTAGCTACGAGGGAGTCGACCGAGAGCTGCAGATGTCGCTTCGGCCAGCAATCATCAATATCGACAACTTTCGCCAACCGGCATCAGTCATTGGACGGTACCGAAACCTGGTTGCCTCTCAAGATGGCCTCACCGCCTCGTCGGGTCTCTCGCCGGAGATTCGGGCCATCATTGCCACACAAAGCTCAATGGCGACATTGGTCGGCGTCATCATCGTGGAGTTAGTGCTTCTTGGGCTTGTTGTCTTTGGAACCCTCATCTGGCGGATGGTGCAATCTCGCATGATGGAGTTCCGCTTGGCCCAGTTGCGAGGGGTGCAGACAAAAAGCATCATCTGGCGTGTTATTGGAGAACCACTGCTCATCCTCGTGGTTGCGAGTCCTCTCGGCTACCTCGGTGCCTACCTAACGGTTTCGGTCCTTGGCCATACCTACTTTGCCCCAGGAAGCCAGCTCTATGTCCCGCCGCAGACCTACCTCGCGGCCCTCGTCGTCATCGTCGCTGCCCTTATCGTCACCTTGGTGGCGGCTATTGGGGCAATCCGACGGAGTATTCTCGAGTCTTCACGTTCGACCATGAAAGATCAGGGGCGTTTTCGAACACTCACCGATATGCTCATTGTGGCCGTAGCCGCCGTGTTTACTGCCCAGCTCGTCATTGCCCCAACAACATCGAGCGGGGTAGACCCTTTGGCGGGTGCGGCTCCAGCGCTTCTCGGTGCTGGCCTGGCGATCATCGTAGTGTGGCTGACCCGCCTTGGTCTTCGTGTGGCCCGCCACATCACTCGTCGTGGGCGCGCAATTTCGTGGTACCTCGGGGTCCGTCAACTCCTCCATCACCCAGGCATGCTCCGCCAGATCATCCCCTTTGGGATGGCTCTTGCTTTGGTCATCTTTGGCTTTGGCGCCCAGTCGATCATCAGCCGGCACCGCAGTGTGGTAGCCCGCTATGAGGTGGGCGATAGTAGAGTGCTCACCGTCTCATTGCCAAAGAACCTCGGACTGGCCGCCGCCGTCGACCGGGCGGATCCAGGGGGTCATGGAGCGATGGGGGCTGAACTCTACCGTTCCAAAACCGACACCACCTTGGCAGTACAAGCAAGCCGGTTTCGCGCGATAGCTTGGCCACGTGCCCTCGATACAGCCTCAGTTACCACGATCGCACATCGTCTTGATCCATTAGCGAACAAGGCCTTTACCACGAACGCCTCTTCATTGATGGTCACCGCCCAAACCCAAGGAACCATCCCCAAGGGCGTCCAAGTGGAACTCTCGATCTCTCTGTTCGCGCAAGCTCAGGAGACGCCTGATGTACTCGTCCTTCCCGTCGACGGCACCATGGCCACTCGACGGATCGCGATCCCGTGCGCACAGGGTGGGTGTCTCTTGTCGGGTATTGGCTATCTGGCCATCTCCAACAGTGGTGTCGTGAACCCTTCGGCATCCTTCACGATCACGATCGAGCACATCGGGGGCATCAGGAACCCGGATGGCGCAGGCGTGCTCACCAGTTCCTGGAAACAAGCCCTGAAGGCTCCCACCAAGGTGCTTTCGTCTCTGCCGGGACGCCTCTCGTTTCGCGCACTTCCTGCAACTGGTGGGGCTACCATCGCTCTCGTCCCGGCGTCCTACCCTACCTACCTCCCGGCGATTGTGAGCGAAACCCCTGCCACCATCTCTCCCTCCACGAGCCCTACGGCTGTTGGAACCAAGATCATCAAGGGCCTTGATGGCAACCCAATCAACATCCGTCCATTCCTCTTCCTCCACGCACTTCCCTCTGTTGGCTCTGATGCCAATCTCGTCGATCTGACCCAGGCAGAGCTTTCCCAGTCATCGACCTCCTTGGCCGCCAACGAGATTTGGCTCGCCGAAGGTGCTCCACAGACCATCCTGACTAATCTGCATCACGAGGGAGTTGTCGTCGATTCCGTAACCTCGGCGCGCACCCTGTCGCTGGCCTATGCCAACGAACCCCTAGGCCTTGCTGCTCGACTCTTCCCAGTCGCCGCCGTCGCTGGGATTATCGTCGTACTCCTGGGTCTAGCCTTTGAGCTCTTGGTGGAGGGTCGCGGGAGAATCCCTGAGTTTGCTGCCATGCGGGTACTTGGTCTTCGTCGCCCCCTACTTGTTCTCTCCTACGTGTTAGAGGCCGCGATTCTTGTCATCGCCGCCGCAATTGCTGGGATCGCTGCCGGATTGGTGAGTGCCCGACTCGCACTTCCCGTACTCCCTGAGATCGACTCTGGTTTCGACTATCTCCACTTTGCCTACACACTTCCAATCGCCAACGAGTTCATCGCCATCGTCTTGGTGCTTCTCGGGGCTCTCGGCGTCGCCACCATCACTGCCATCCGAGTCGTGGGCCGAGCGAATTTTGATGAGCTGCGAGCAGGAGATCGATAGGTGGGGCGTGAACAACCGCGGCTGAGATGGCAGGGCACGTCCATCTCAAACCTATTCCAGCGGGGATGTAGGTGTGGTTTGTCGGTTGCTTTGTCCGAGGGGTCGAAGCGATATAGCGATCACCGAGTGATCAATCTCACCCCATCGCGCATCCGCGACTCGCCACGAAGCCAACCGGGTGTCCTCGAATATACTGAATGACGACCCTCAAAAAAGGGTCGATTTCCGTTGGTAGAGCGTTCTGCTGCGTGCAAGTTGGAGGGAGTATCTTCCCGAACTTCCATGCTTCGATCTCCACTCGGCTGGGCCATGTGCGAGGGATTTCCCTCCAGCGGTCATCGGCACGGAGATAGGCGACACGCAGTCATGGAAGCAAACACGTACAAATGTGCACCTCATGCATCTTCGATCGTGGTAGTGGCGGATAGCGCGAGCAGGACCATGGCCCAGTGGAAGGCCCTTCGTCATCCTTGAGCCTGCTGACCCCAAACGCCTACGCAATCAAGCACTTGTCAATCCCCACCCACGAGCCTGTGCTAGCCAAACTGCGAGCAGCAGGTGAGGGCACCATGGTCCTTAGGGGTGATTGCCGCTGAACCGCGATTGGTTTCCCTGCTGCTCGTTTTCCGAACAGGCCAGGGCAGGCATCCGCACTCAAGCAGCTCACGGCCCCAAACTTCTCCTCCGCGCCCTCGAGCAACTCACCCAGTGCTGTCTCGGAGCCTGGCGCTTCAAAAGTTAGGTTAGCCTACACGCATGACCACGAACGAGGGGACACCCTCACCACCTCGATGGATAACCGAACACGATGCCACTCACTCAGCTTGGTACATCGAACGTTTTCGAACCCTCGCTGCCCGAGGTGCCGACCTAGAGGGCGAAGCACGCCTCCTCGACGCCATTGTCTCTCGCCACTCACGCATCCTGGATGCAGGTTGTGGTCCAGGGAGAGTCGCCGCAGCCCTATTCGCGCGTGGTCATCGCGTGGTCGGAGTCGATGTCGACCCTCTTTTGCTCGCCGCAGCAACCGAGGACCATCCTGGCCCAGTCTGGGTCAACGCCGACCTCGCCACCATGGATCTCGCCTCACTTGGAGAGGGGGAACTCTTCGACGCCGCAATCGTCGCTGGCAACGTCATGACCTATCTCGCCGTTAATACGGGTGCACGAGTTTTACATAACCTCAACATTCACCTCAAAGGGGATGCACCGATCGCTGTCGGCTTTGGCCTCGACCGAGGCTACGACCTCGCCACCTTCGATCACGACATCCAAGAAGCCGGCCTGATCCTCGAACACCGCTTCGCCACTTGGGACCTGCGCCCTTGGTCGCCGGCAGCCACCTTTGCAGTCTCGATCCTACGAACTCCCTAGCCGAGCAACACCCATTCACTCGCAACTGCGGTTTCGACCAGATCCGTCTTCTCACCCTCAGACAACAACCCCTGCGCTCTCGGTTTTGCCAACGGCCTGATATCCACCGAGGCAGGCACGCCATTTGCATAGGACAGATGGTGTGAACGTTCGCTGAGCAAGCTCACCAATCACGACAAACTGATGATCAAATGCGTTAGCATTGACCGAGTAGGCAATATAGCATTGACCGAGTAGGCAATATAGCATTGACCGAGTAGGCAATATAGCATTGACCGAGTAGGCAATGAGATGTCCTATTGGAGTATTTGTAGGAGGCACAACCTTGTCGAGTCAACGACAACCCTGGTGGATCATACTGGCGATTCTCGCGCTATTCCTCGCGGCTTGCGGTTCCACAACTTCACAACACGTGGCGACGAAGTCGGTCTCTCGCGGATCTACCCCGTCACGATCCACAACCAATCCCGCTGCCATCCCCACCCAAGCAGGGTGCAAAACTGGTGCCCTTGGAGCGACAATGAGTGGCCACCTCGCAAAGTCGTGCTACCGCATCCCCAACCTCGCCTCAGGAACCTATTACCTCGGCATTGAAGCCATCCTCTCGCCCCGAGGAGCAGCAGCAGCCAAAGAGGGAATCTCCGTACCCCCTGGCCATAGTGGCCCGGCAGTCAGCCTCGCCGTGTCACCATCCTCGGTTGTGCCGGGGGCCAAGGTGACCATTACCGGCCGGGTCAGCACCCCGCTCTCCCCGCGACCCGGCCATACCAACATCTGTTTTGATGGCTGCGTTGACGGACTCCATTACGACGGCACCCCCGTCCATTGGATCTCACCCACAGAGTTTCAGACCTCCTTCACTACGCCAAGTGGTCCCTGGCTTGAGCGCTATCCTCTGCGGCTCCTTCTACCGAAGGCAGGCAGCTATCCCGTTGCTATCCAGTGTCTCGAAGTACATCAAGCGTGTGGGCTTGGTCACGCGGAGGGCTCGACCACCCTCACCTTCACACGCTCCATGACGGTTGCCAAGCCCCAACTCACCCTCGGTACAAACAAGTTACTACCGGGTGAGATGACCCCAGTGAAGGGCACGATCCCCCTCACCAACATCATCGGTGACAACCAGCCCTTCGTCTTTGAATTCGATGTCATCGACCAGCCCCCCACCAAGGCAATCGCCAAGGGGGTATATCAGCTTCCCCAGACGAAACCTGGCACTGACACTGTCCTTCTTGGTCCCGTGAAGTTCCGGGTTACTACCCCTCTCACCTACCAGTCCATCAGCCTCAAAGGGGCCACCAATATCCAACCGAGTGCCGATCCGTCGATCGTTACCGAGCGTGGAACCAGCGGAGTCGCACTCACCTGTAGCGGCAGCTCGGGAGATCAAGCCAATTCGATGAGTTTGTTTTCTGATGGGCATATCACCGTCATCAACACCAAAGGCGTCGCTACTCTCTTGGAACAAAAAGGAGTGCCGCCGTCCTATCTCGCCGACAATGAGCCGTGTAGTGATCTCGCCGCTCTCCACACATCGACAGGCAAGACCTTGATCGCCGCATCCTATGCCATAGAGATCCCTAATCAGGCTCCAAATTTTGCCTACTTGCCCGTCATCTCTACCAATGATGGTGCGACGTGGGCCGCGATCCCCTCTCCTAGTGGGGTCACTGACGCGCGCTTTGCGGGCCTTCATGCTTCAGTGTCGGGCATCCACGCTTACTTCGCTGTCCCTCATCACACCGTGATCGCCGAGACCACCGACAACGGGAGTAGCTGGACGCAGGGATCGCTGCGCTGTCCGCTTCTCGGACCGTGCATTCTATTCTCCCCCATCGCAGACCTCTCTAACTGCGCAATGAACGGTGCCCAAGAGCCGGTTCTCGTGTCAAAAAACGAGGGAAGGAGCTTCACTCAATCAACCTGGCCAAGTTCAGTCAACGCCTGTGGACCAAACGAGCTCTTCTCCGTCCATGGGACCGAGTATCTCATCGATCCCCAATCCAGTTATCCACTTCGCCGCAGTACCGATGGCGGTGTCAAGTGGCGAGTGGTGAGCGACATACCAACCCCAGCAGGGGTAAATCCGCCAGGAACGTCCCCGCTTGGCCAGACCAGTTGGGGCCAACCTACCCTCGTCCTCCCAGGGTCAGGCGATCTACTCAGTATCGGGAGTGGAATCGGCAGTTCTTTGCTGGCTCCCCATTCTCACCAATGGTGCCGCATACCCTCCACGATCATCCCAAAGAACGTTGGCACAGCGACCACCGGTGAGCACAGTCTCTACTTCGTGACGTACGCTAACTCAACAACGACAACCTTTACGAGTATCCCGTTGACGAGCCTGCATTGCGCGAGTTAACAACTGGCGCAAGTAAGCCGCGAGGAACCGACCCATGTCGCGATCGGCTATCGTTCACCACCAACCGTGCGAGGCCGGCAGGCAGATGCTAAGACCTCAATACCCAGTGAGGCAGGCACCCTATTGAATAGGACAGATGGAGTAAACGCTCGCAGAGGATGATCGTTAATAACGACCACCCGATGATCAAATACGTTATCGTTGACCAAGTACCATAAGCTGTCCTGTTGGAATATCCAGAACGTACACCGAGGAGGCGCAACCTTGCCAATTCATCGACAACCCTGGTGGATCATACTGGCGATTCTCGCGTTATTCCTTGCAGCCTGCGGCTCCACAACTTCACAACACGCGGCGACCAAGTCGAACAGACAAGGGTCTACCCCGTCGCGATCCACAACCAATCCCGCTGTCATCCCCACCAGCGCCACCCAGGCTGGCTGCACGACTGGTACCCTTAGCGCAACGATGAGTGGCCAACTCGCAAAGTCGTGCTACCGCATCCCCAACCTCGCCGCAGGAACCTATTACCTCGGCATAGAGACCATCCTCTCGCCCCGAGGAGCAGCAGCAGCCAAAGAGGGAATCTCCGTACCTCCTGGCCATAGTGGCCCGGCAGTCAGCCTCGCCGTGTCACCATCCTCGGTTGTGCCGGGGGCCAAGGTGACCATTACCGGTCACCTCGCTACCCCGCTATCCCCTCAGCCAGCCCACACCAACGTCTGTTTTGATGGCTGCGTTGACGGACTTCACTACAACGGCACCTCCGTCCATTGGATCTCTTCGACGACGTTTCAAACCTCCTTCGTCACGCCAAGTGGGCCCTGGCTTGAGCGCTATCCTGACCGGCTCCTGCTGCCGAAGGCGGGTAGCTATCGTGTTGCTATCCAGTGTCTTGGAGTGCATAAAGGATGTGGACTAGCTCACGGAGAAGGCTCGACCACGCTCACCTTCACACGCTCCATGACGGTTGCCACACCCCAACTCACCCTCAGTGCAAACAAGGTACTCCCGGGTGAGATGACCCCAGTGAAAGGTACAATCGCTCTCAGCAACATCATCGGCAAGGACCAGCCCATTGTCGACCAGTTCGATATCCTCGACAATCTCCCCACCAAGATAATTGCAAAGGGAGTTTATCAACTTCCCCAGGCGGGGTCTGGTGCTGGCACCTCCGTTTTACTTGGACCCGTAACGTTTCGGGTGGTCACCCCACTCACCTACCAGTCCATCAGCCTCAAAGGTGCCACCAACATCCAGCTAAGTGCTGATCCATCGATCTTCCAGGAGAGTGGAACTAACGGGGTTGCGCTCACCTGTAGTGCTGGCCCAAGGGATCTGGCCAGAGGGATGAGAATGTACTCACATGGACACACCTCCCTCATCAATACGGCAGGCATCACGACCCTCCTAGAAGCGCGTGGAGTACCGAGCTTCCTCGCTCATGGCGCGACCTGTAGTGAACTTGCCGCACTTCACTCACCAGCTGGCAAAACTGTAATCGCAGCCTCCTATGCCATAGAGATCCCGAATCAGGCTCCAAATTTTGCCTATCTCCCAGTGATCACCACCAATGACGGCGCCACATGGACCGTCATCCCCTCTCCCCCTGGGCACGCTCACGCAACCTTCGCTGGCTTACGGTCGTCGCGCTATCTCATCCATGCCTACTTCACCCTCCTCCATCACCCGGAGATCACCGAGATCACCGAAAATGGGGTCAGCTGGACCCAAGGGATTCTGTTGTGTCCCGGCTTCGGACCCTGCGTTCGGTTTACTCCAATGCCAGGTGCCTCGAACTGCACAATGAACAGTGCTTCCCAGCCGATCCTGGTAACAAGAGACCAAGGTAGGAGCTTCAGGCAACCGGCCTGGCCAGGCACGGTAAATGCCTGCGCAATCAACGAGCTCTTCTCAGGCCCTGCGCCACCCTCTTTTCGCGATCCTGGGACCGAGTACCTTCTGGATCCACAATCAGAGTACCCACTTCGCCAGAGTACCGATGGCGGAGCCACATGACGTGGTGAGCAACATCCCTACCCCGCCAGGGGTGAATCCGCCAGGGACGTCCTCGCTTGGTCAGACCAGCTGGGGCCAGACTACTCTAGTCCTCCCAGAGTCAGGTGATCTGCTCAGCCTCGAGAATGGCATCGGCGGCTCCCTCCTTGTGCCCCATGCTCAGCATTGGTGCAACCTACCCGGCACTCTCATCCCAAAAAACGTTGGCACAGCCATCACCGGTCATCACAGGCTCTACTTTTTGACCTACTCGATCTCAGGCACCGTATCACTTGCGAGTGTCCCCTTCGCAGGCCTCCACTGTGCGGGCTAGGTGCCAAACGACGTGCTTAGTAGACACTTGAAGGACTACGAGTCATGCAAGACGAGCAGCTAGATGCTAAAGTGGATGGATGGCAGCTGATCGTCCGAGTCGAAGAGTGCAACGTCCGAGTTTTCGTCAGCCCGGGCCGCCAGCCAACCCAATTGTGCTTGGTATCATCGCCGCGGTTTGGATCGTCGGTGGAGTCGCCATTGGACTCTACGTGCACGGAAGCTGGCACTACATCCCTGCGATCTTTGCCTGTGGTATTGGTATCGTCTTTCTGCGCTCAGCAGCTGGCGCATACGTCCAACGGCTCAAATCCTGACAATACACGATGGTCTGTAGTGTTAGCGTTCGTAGCATCCCTCAAGCAGAGCTGCCTTCGACCCCTGTGGGTCTCCATCGGACACGAGCATGTGGGACAACACCATAGCGCATCACGCGACTGGCTCAATGATGACTGATCGTTCCTACCTCACGATTGCTCGCAACCCAGACCCCACCTCCGCGCTCGGATATTTGATCATGATTCCAATCGATGGCGGCATGGTCGTCAAGACCTCTGGTACATGGCCACGTGAGAAGGCGCTGTACTGTCACCCCATACCGATCAGCGATTGGCCGCTGGAGCCTGAGGTGGTCGAGGAGATCTCCCTCCTCTCCTGCGCACGCCGGGGTGCAGCTATCGATATCGTAGCAGACCGAGCAAGAGAGAATCGATCTCAGCTGGTCTTCACCCACGCACGGGGTCGCGATATGATCTTCTGGCAATCACAGCGGACTCAACGCCAAGCCAGGCCCAAAGGCACAGTACCACGGGCTCGGGCGCATGGCGTGGTGGATGTGCCTATCACGATCGACACCAGGGAACGCTACCCCTATCAATTTCGCAATCGATCAGTCAGCACCGAACGAGGTGCACTGCCCTGTGGCGATTATGGCATTTACCTGGGCGATGACCTCTACGCAGCGGTCGAGCGCAAGACGCTCGAGGACCTTATCTCAAGCCTCACCGACAACCGACTCCGCTACGCTATCGGTCAACTCGCCGCTCTCCCGCATGCGGCGATCGTCGTCGAAGCACGCTACTCTGCGATTCTCCAGTCCACCTACATGCGACCTGCACTAATCTTCGATGCGGTCGCCGATTACGCTCTGCGTTGGCCCGAGGTGCCGGTCGTCTTCTGTGAAAACAGAAAGCTCGCAGAGGAGTGGACCTATCGATACCTCGCGTCAGCCTACTACCAAGCACTCAATGCCCCCGTTGACAGGCAAGAGACACTCGCTGCTTCCCCCAATCCAACCTCAGCAAAGATCCGCCAATGGGCAAGCGAGCACCACATCGACATCGCCGCGAAGGGTCGCATCCCACGCGTCGTACGCGAACATTATCTCCGGGCCCACGGGCAATCGATCTCCCGGTAGCCCACCGCTCACTGCGCACCGCGCCGCTCGGAGACGCTCAGCGTGCTCGTCACGACCACCTGCGATCGAGCACTGCAGCAGCAAAGCCATGATCGAGTAGAGTGAAACCAGTGACGCAGGGTGCTCGACGAAGTCGGGCTGAGAAAGACCTGTTGAACCTGATCTAGTTAGTACTAGCGGAGGGACGTCAGCTATGACCAAAGAGCCCGTTTTGTCGGTGTCGCCTACACGGAGACTGTTTCGCCGAAGTGCAGCCTTGCACTGGGGCAAGCTTGCAGCTCTCGATCGGGGCCCACAACGCACCAAGCTAAAGGTGATCGCTGCGCCCATCGGTATCGCATTGACGGCACTGTTGCTCGCGAGCTGTACCAATGCGCAACAGCCCCAAGCATCGGCTACCAGTACGTCTGGTGGCGTTGCCTCCTATGCACTGGGTGCGGGAGACCAGTTCAGTTGGATCCTCCCACTCGAGAACGAAGCCAACTACGAGAACTACGACTCCAACGTCTCCAACGGACTCTATCGTCCGTTGTACTATGTCGGAGGAGCTGGCACGACCGGGATCAACTATCCACTCTCGATCGGCACCGCTCCCATTTACTCCCACGGGGACACGATGGTGACTATCGATCTTCGCCACAACTACACGTGGTCTGATGGACAACCAGTCACCACAAAGGACATCAGGTTCTTCTTCGAGCTCGAGGCTGCAGGAGCCAAGAACGGCGATTATGCCCCGTACCTATCTGGTCGCATGCCATCTGACATCAAGAGCATCTCCTATCAGGGTCCCTACCAATTTACACTCCACCTCAACCACGCCCACAACCCAGTTTGGTTTACCGGCAACCAGCTGACCTGGATCTACCCACTCCCGGTCCAGACCTGGGACAAGACTTGTCCCACCTGTCACGTCACCAACATCGCCTCAACCCCGGCGGGTGCGACAAAAGTGATCGACTTTCTCTACAAGGAATCGGCTCAGCTCAGCACCTATGCCACCAATCCACTCTGGAAGACGATCGACGGCCCCTGGGAGATAACCAGCTACAACCCCACGAACTACCATGCGGCATTTCGCGCCAATCCGCACTACACCGGGGCGGGTAAACCCAGGCTCGCTGGCTATCAGATCTACTCATTTACCTCATCAACAGCCGAACTCGACGCGCTCCGCGGAGGTGTCATCGACTTCGGCTATCTACCGACATCTGATCTCGGGTTGACTCACTACTTCCAGTCCCATGGCTACGTAGTGCAGCCATGGCGAGTCTTTTACGATAACATTGCGGAACTGGGTTACACCGGCCCCTATCGCCACCTTGTCGCCCAGCTCTATCTCCGACAGGCGCTCCAACACCTGGTCGACGAACCACTCTATTTGAAGGCAACTCTCCATGGGAACGGCATGCTCGACTACGGATCAGCACCGATCTATCCGGGCTCGAACTACGTCAGCCCCCAGCTGCACCACGATCCCTATCCCTACTCAGTCGCAGCCGCGCGACTATTACTAACGACACATGGATGGCAACTCTCGGCCTCTGGCCCATCGACCTGCATCAACCCGGGGACTGGCAGCAACCAATGTGGTGCTGGCATCAAGAAAGGGACGCCGCTTGTGATCTCGATGATGTATGCGACGCCGAGCGCGAGCCTGACAGCCCAAGCCCAAGCCTTTGAAAGCGCTGCCAGCGCCGCGGGCATCACCATTGCACTCGACCCACAGCCTGAGGATACTATGTATTCCACTGCAGGTGTCTGCCCTCCCGGCCCATGCAACTGGGGCATCGCCCTCTACGGCGCCCAGGAGGACTTCGGACAGTACGTGCTTGTACCGACGGCAGGAGTCGAGTTCGCAAAGGGGAACTATTGGGGCGGGGGGTACTACAACCCGACCGAACAACGCCTCCTCAATGAGGCGTACGACCTTCCGGGACTCTCCCGGCTGTACGCAGTCGAGAACTATCAAAGCCAACAGGTCGCAGGTCTCTGGTGGAGCGTCGGTGACTACGAGGTAGCCGTCGTGAACAAGCGCCTCACTGGATGGAACCCACTCAACCCGTACGCCAACTACATGCCCTCTCGCTGGAGGCTTGCTCGCTCATAAAACCCCTACGCTGTCCCCCAATGAAGGTGATCGAGGCGTGATAGTAGGTATGAGTTCGAGTTACCCACGAGACTGCACAGCTGCGAAAGCACCCGTGAGCGGGCAAGGATGTTCGGCGCGATCGTCCGTGTGCATGATGAGAACGTCGATACTGTGAACCGAGCGAGCGAACAGGATTTTCAGACCTTCTTTGAGGAGAACCTCGATCGCATCATCGGATACGCGTTCTCGATTGTCCAGAATACCCAGGAGGCCGGGGACATCGCCGTTGAGTCCTTGGCGCGTGCGTATGCTGCCTGGAGGCGGCTTGACGGAACCGATCATCGCAGGGCGTGGGTATTCCGGACAACCCTCAACCTGGGCATCGACCATCTTCGGAGACAGAAAAGATCCAAAACCAGACCTGGAATCGACGAGGCTTTTGCCGAGATCCCACTTGGATCGGCGGCGACGACACTCGACACTACCGGCGACTTGGCGACGAATCGTGCAGAGCTTGTCGTGGCCCTGCGGAGGCTACCGGAACGCCAACGCGAAGCAGTGGCCATGCATTATCTCGGCGGCTTTGCCGTCGCCGAGGTCGCCGAGGTCATGGGTATTGGGCCCGAAACCGTAAAGACTCACTTGGCTCGCGGAATGAAGGTCTTACGCACGGAGTTCGGCGTCCAGAACCAAGGAGGACAATCATGACAGATAGGGCAACCGGCGACCGTAAAAACCTTTATGCCATCACTGTTCGACGTGGGCGCAGGCTCAAGCGCCAACGCCTCCTCTCGCGAGTCTCCGTCATCGTCGTCGTCGCTCTCGTCGCAGCGACCACCGCCACGGTCATCGCGCACCATGCAAGCCGTTCCCACCCAAGGACCACCCCGGTGCCGATCGAGCGGACAAAGCCCGCACCGGCAAAGTCGCCGGCAAAGTCTTCAACGACCGCAAACGTCCCTCAACTCATCTCATTCCGATCACTCCAGGGATCGTCGGTAACCCTCCCGAATGTTGACGGGACTCCTGTGACAGGAGACGGGGCGACCTGGACGCTGGTCTCCACCCCTTCGGTGATCGAGCTCGTCAAGGTCTCTGGATCACCTCCTCGCATTACCGGCCATATCACCATCGCCCCACGAAGCGCCATTGGCTCAACAAACCAGATCGCTCAGCCGATCATCATTGGAACTACTGCCTATATTGCCTCGACCCTCGGGCTGTATCGAGTTGACTTAGCCACCAACAAAGTGACAGCGACGCTTCCCGACCATCTCGGGACACCACAGTCCCTCGCCATCGTTGGGGACAATCTCTGGCTCGCCGGCAACACGTTGAACGCTTCGAAGCAGATCATTGCTGTGCTGCAACGGATCGACCCGAGCAATGGATCGGTCATCCAAACCTACCACTTGCCAGGAGCCTGTGCGGGGCCCACGCTCATCGCCCAGGGATCAACCCTTTGGACTGAGACAATACCGTGTGGCGCCGCAACACATGCTCACCTCATTGGCTTCTCCACAACGAACGCCACCGTGATCGCCAACCATACCTTCCCAGTCGCGCACGAATTCCAGCTCCAAGGGCTTCATGGAAACCTCCTCTGGGGGAGCATCTATCGATCCCATCTCGACTTGGCGGCGGTGAGAGCGACGAGCGGATCGCTCGCGTATGTTCTGCATGCCCCTTCTGGTGCCATCGGTCTCGGTGTGGCTCCTACCACCTCAGCCATCTGGTCACTCGGAGATCGCGAAGCCGTGCTCCTCAACCCAGTCAACGACACCATCGTGCGTACCATCATGGCACCGAGTGGAACTCTCTTTGTCACGATGGAGCTCACCCCCCACGCCCTCTGGATCCGTGACAGCGCTGGACTCCTCAAGGTTCCTGTTGGCAACTAATTCCATCAATTAGCTCCGTGCACCATCTGCCTACCGCCAGCTGACTGTTCAACCCAAAACGAGGTATCGCTGCGTTACCCGCTAGCAACTACGCAAGGATGCGATAACCTGTAGGGACACTACGGCATACGGCCGCCGAACTAGAGGACACCAAATGAGCAAACGCCGACCCCATCCATCTCCACGCTGGGAATCTTGAGATGAACACCCACACCAGCCACAGGATTGGCATCACCACCATTTGGATTGTCCTTGTCATTTGGCTGCTCCCGATCCTGGTCGACATCGCCTTCGCGCGGGGCCTCACTGGTTGGGTCGCCTATGCACCACTGAGCGGAAGACTCGCTCTCGTCCCTAGCATCATCGCCGTCGTTGCCATGACGAAGCTCATTCTCCTGGTCCCGCTCGTGATCTTTGTACTCTGGTGGTTACGATCGCGACTTGGCCGGCTCGTCGTCGGAGTGACCAGTGTGTCGCTCATCGTCGCTACCTACCTTCTCGTCCATCTCGACCTACTACGGTTCACGGGTCCACCCATCGACTTCGCGCAGCGACTTCGCAACGCGCTGACCTTCACACTCGCCTTCTCGAACACGTGGCTCGCTAGCGCCACGGTCATCCTCATGGGCATCGCACTCCTTGGCATCCTGGTCCTCGCCGTTCTCCCCACACCGCTACGCGATCGCCGATAGTTCGCACCCAGCAGAGCTCAAAGCAACTGGCCAAGCACCCAGACGGCGGCTTCACGGATCAGCACCGCTACCCAACCACCTCATCTGATCAGGTTTCCGACGACACGCTCCGCGATGAGGCCGAACAGCCAGTGCGGGGCAGCCGACAACGTGAGCGTCTTCGTGACCGTGATCGAGCAAACCAGTGAGCGTTCACCGAGAGATGGTTGATGAACACCTGTGATCCATCCCATTAGTCGACAGGCGGGACTGCATGACAATCCAAGGCGCTAGCCCGAGAGGGACGACCATCCAAGCCTCAGAGAAGACTGAAACGGTCCAAACATTTGACACAGCCCATCTCCATCGGATCCACCGCGCCATCCACATCCGAGGTCTCGCCGATCGGTACAGCGTTGGTCCGCCAGTCAGAGAATGACGGCAAAAGGACGCGAGGTCAAGGTACGCAATGGATCACCCAACGCCCCTAACAGACATCCCACTAGAGTGATCCACCACCTGGTCGAGTTTTGTCACCGATGGTGGATCACCCTCGACCAACCTGCTGGGTTGTCTCCATGGAGGTCGGATCCACCTTCCAGGTCTTCGTCCATCATGACCGTCTCCTACCAGGGCGCACAACACCCGTGCTTGCGAGTCACAACGCTGGATCGAAAGACCCTGAGCTAGGCGCTCGCAGCAGGAGTCTCGAATGCATCCAAATAGGTACGAATCATGATCAGCGCTGCCGCACCTTCCCCGACCGCAGAGGCAATCTGCTTGGTGGAGCCAAGGCGCACATCACCGGCGGCAAAGACTCCTGGCATGGAGGTCTCCATGGCTGATCTGGTGACGATAAATCCTGCCGTATCGAGCTCGATGCTGTCACGGACGAACGCTGAGTTAGGGGTAAGTCCGATGAAGACGAAAGCCCCCGCAGCACGGATTCGTTCCTCCCCATGACCCTCATCGATCACCACCGCACTGAGATGGTGATCATCTCCCGTCTCGAACGATTGCACCTTCACCCCAGTATGTACCGCAAACTTCGGATCGGACGCGATACGTTCCTGCAGCAACGTCGAGGCACTGAGACGATCACGAGCCTCAAGAATCGTCACGTGCTCGACAAATTGTGACAGGAAGAGTGACTCCTCAAGGGCCGAGTTGCCTCCACCGATCACCACCAAGTTCTTAGCACCGCGGTAAAACGGACCATCACAGGTAGCACAAAAATGCACCCCGGCCCCGATGAGGTCACTCTCGCCAGGGACCTCCAAACGTCGATAGGTAGATCCTGACGCGATGAGCACCGCCTTTGCACGATAGCTCTGACCACCATCCACCGTGATCAGGAGCTCGCCACCGGATCGTGCAATACCGGAGACCGCCACCCCTTGGAGCATCTCGACACCGTAGCGCTTCGCATGAGCGACATAGAGCGAAGCAAGTTCCTCCCCGCTTACACCATCAGGAAAACCTGGATAGTTATCGACCCGCTCCGTTGCACCAGCCTGCCCACCTAACGCTCCACGGTCCAAGATCAGGGTAGCAATACCCTCACGGGCGGCGTAGATACCGGCCGTGAGCCCGGTAGGACCACCACCAATGATCACCAAATCATAGAAGCTACGCTCGCCTTGGATGGTTAGCCCAAGCAGCTGTGCGATCTGTGCATTTGACGGCTCAATGAGCTCCTGCCCGTCAGGAAAGACGACCAACGGAATAATGAGTTTGCCATCAGATGCATCCTCGACCCGGCGGCGCCCATCCTCGTCCTCTTCGACGTTGATCGAACGAAAAGGAATGCGCTGATCCTGGAGAAATTGCTTGGTCCGCTTACAATCTGGACACCAATTTGCTCCAAATACCTCTACCATCGCGAGGTTATGCCGCGTTGAGCCCTCCAAGGAACCGTCCACATCTTCTCGTCCACTCTCCATTGCCATCTCCTTTATGTGCCCCATCTAACCCACCACGACAAGTACGTATTCCACCCGACTTGCGAAGCATTGCCTTAGCCGGTCTCAGTAGTAACTGCCTGTCGACATCATCAGGCAGCCCTGGATCGCCGGTCTCGCTCACGCTTGGGATCGAACAAATGGGTTGCACAAAGGTTCGCTAACGTCTGACTCATCCAATGACCACGGCTTCACAACGTGAGAACCGCCGAGCCATACTGCTCGATCAGCACATCGAGCTCTTGAAAACCACCGACGAGTTCCAAAATTTGTCGATAGAGCTCCGTTGAAACAACAAGGTCTGGGGGAATGGATGGTGCTTGACCCATCTCTTCTGGATCAGACAGGGATCCAAAGGATGCTAAGCGGTCCGCCTGGTACGAAGATAGCGCAACAATCGCATCGCTGAGCTCGATCATCCCGGTGAAGAACTGATGCTCATGAAGAAGTTCGGCATTGAGCGCGAGTGCCAACAACGCACAGAAGTTGATCTGCGAAAGAATGGCACCAGCCGTCGCCACCGCCTCCTGTTGGGTGCCTGGCTCCGTCGACATACCCTCGAGCAGCGTGGCGGCGAGCTGACGCGCCGAGCGTGCGCTGACCGAGAGCACGCGTAACTCCTCGACGCCAGAGACGTCACTCTCGTCGACCAGCGATACATCAAAGGCTCGTAGAACACCACCAGCATACGCTCCCTGGGTCCGCACCATCGAGGCGAGTGCCCCCGGCAGCAGTCGGCGACGCCACGTTGGCCACAGCAAAAAGACAGCGATCGCCACCACCCCTCCCAAAGCCGTCGCCACCGCGCGCTCTTGGGCGGTCGTGCCCACTGGTGAGCCGATCATCGCAAACATCGCTACCACATCTGAGGTCAAAAAGATGCTGTAGAGAAAATAGTTTGCTCGGTAGGTTGCATAGGTTCCCCACGTCAGCAACACAATCACCACGATAAGGATCCCGTGGCTCGGTACGACCAGTGCCGCCAATTCTGTCACAGCGACCGCCCCAATAAGCGTCCCACCCAAGCGAGCCAACCCACGCTGTACTGTTCCGCTAAAATCCCCCTGGAGGACAACGGCAGCCGTCATGGGAACCCAATAGCCATTTCGAAGCGAGAAGGCGTGGGCAAGGTAGGTGCCAACAACAAGCACGAGAACCAAGCGACCCGCATGGAAGAGCAACTCCGAATCCGAAGTGAGGATCTTGCGAAACCCACGTAACCTGCGTCGTACGGTCTCATCGAGGGCGCTTTGACCTCGATTCAGGCCTGGCAACACCATATGCGGGCTCGCATCGCCGACCTGGCCCACCAAGTCCATAGCCCGTTGCAGTTGGCGCGCAATCAGTCCGAGAAGAGGTTTGGAGTCATCGGCATCAGGGATCTCTAGTTGTGGCAAGGCCGCGACGAAGCTACGCCGCCGACGACTCCAAAGATGCACCTTGGCACGAAGGGACGTCGACAAACTGAGTTGATCACCGATGGCCCTTAGTATGGCGGCACTCTGGCGGAGAAACTCCATCGCCCACTGGTTCTCTTCACCATTGCCACGCGATTCGAAAACCAGTGCGCTCAACGATAGACGAATATCTTGGGCAAGTTGGAAGAGCTCCTTCAGCGCCACGATGGCCGAGGGGTCGCCAAGTGGATTGGGATCGCCCAACCAGTCTGCCCCCGACGTCAGCTGATCTGCCGGTGGCGCCGTTTGGGGCATCGATCTCGCGTAGTTGGCCAGTCGACGGTAGACCTCACCTACCGAGGCCATCTCCCCATCGAGCCGCCGTGTTGGCCAGGTGAGAAGAAGGAGGATGATTTGGAAAAGGGCACCACCCAAGACCCAAAACGCCTGCACAATCGAACTCTGGACCCCCATACCGAGTGCGCTAAAGACCACCAAGACCTCTACGGCTTGCATGGCCGCCATCGACATACCTGGTCCGAACGCGCCAGCAAGCCCGCCCAGCAAGCCCCAGATGGCCAAAACGATGAGCAAGACCAAGAGGTGAGGTGCTGCGATGGCACCGACGAAGGCCGAGATAGTCACACCAATGCTCGCGAGCAACATGTTCCGGAGTGTGCTCCGGTAACGGCCCTCGAAGGAGACGAACCCAACGACGAGCGCACCCACAGCAGCACTCACCCCATCGCCGACGAAGCCAGTTGCAACACCGATAATCAGCGGAGGTAGCATGCCAAGTGCGCAGCGCAACCCAACAGAGACTGCCATACCCGAACGCTCGATGCTCGCAACATCATCGAGTAGTGCACGCCATGGTCCATTCTTCATGCGCTCTCGAGCCGTCATCGCTACTTTCCCATCGACGCAGCCAGACCCACCGCTGTAGCTCTGGCAACCTGTAGTGTTGCAACCAGACTAACGGCCAATTTCCGACCCGCATCAGCCTGAGACCCGACTGATCAGAGCAACTACGCTCACCAATGTGGGCGTACCTCGACCAGCGAACTGATCGAGGTACGCACAGCTCAGTTCGTGGGCAACCGGGTCATCGTCACACGAAAGAGTCTCCGTGGCAACTCACCCTCGATGAACTCGACAACCTCGTCGATGCGGAACCCTTCAGCAAGGCCCGTGACGAGCTCTCGATCGAAGAAGTGCACGACAAAGCCACCATTCTCGTAGCGGTTTTCGCCATGATCGACCCCGGCGCCGTAATGAGCATCACCGGTGTGGCGCACCGTGTAGATCACCACACCACCAGGTCGGAGCACTCTCGCGACCTCTCGGCTGAGTGCCACCAACTCTGCATTCGTGAGCGCCATGTTAAAGAGCATGTGGGAGTAGCAAGCGTCGAAGAGGGCGTCCGCAAATGGCAAGGGATCCCGTACATCGTAAAGAACGGTCTGGAGTTGTGCGCCAAAATGTGCACCTCGTGATCGGATCTCTGCCAATCCCTCCTCCACGTAATCGAGTGCGGTGACGCGCAGACCAGCTTCTAGCATCGGGATGGTATCTCGACCCTGCCCAGCGCCAAGCTCAAGTACGTTGCGAAGGCTCTGACGTGCAAGCAGCTCAATAGCATAGGCACCTGGTTCACTAGCCGACGATCCATACATCGCCGGATGTTCGCTATAGGTCCTCTTCCAATGCCGCTGTTGCTCCTGCCCCAGTTCCCAGTCCATCTCGTCTCCTATGCCAGTCTCGCCGTATCGAGGCGAGTCTATCACTCGCTCGCTGCGTGGTAATTGCCACCGATGCGTGACCGTAGGTGTCCAACCGCCTCTGGGGTTGGTGGTTCCTGGACGCAGGCGTGATAGCAAGAAAAGCTTGACATAGCTGGTCGACTCGATCTAGCAACCACAGCCTCAAAAGGGTCAGAGCCCCAAGAGGCCACAACGTCGTTGGAGATTGGCACGGCGTCGTTGGAGATTGGCCCAGCGTCGTTAGAGATTTGCCCGGCGTCGTTAGAGATTTGCCCGGCCGCCTGAAACAGTTTACGGGATAGCCTATCCCGACTAAACGAGCGCTATAATCGCCCTAACGAGATCTGAGGGGAATCGAATGGACAGTCCTGAGACACCACCAACTCCTGACCACAGCGGTCAAGGGTCGTATGGTCTTCCGAAATTTGAAGGATCACCAGAGGCAAATTTAGGCTTCCAGGTTCCCTCGATCTCCTTCGTAGACGCCTATCTCAGGATGTGGCGACTCTATACCAACTTCCGCATCCGCTCTACCAGAGGCGAGTACTGGAAGGCATATCTGGTCGGCGCCGTCATTGGACTCCTACTTTTGGCCGTCTTCATCGTAGCACACAACCCTCTGTTCTTTATTCTGTACTACGTGTATGGAATCGCACTCCTTATTCCATCCATTGGTCTCACCCTTCGGCGCCTCCATGACACCGACCACAGCGGGGGATGGATTTTTGTAGGGTTCGTACCACTCGTCGGCACCATCATTCTCCTGGTCTTTCTGACGCAACGTTCCACCCCTGGACCCAACCGTTACGGGCCGCCAGTGACCTCCCTACCATAACTCCAGAATTGCGCGCCAATACCAGACCTGCACACCAATGGAGTAGCAAATACACCAAGACGATGGCGATGCTCGACGATCCCATAGACGCAGAGCCGTCATCGCAGCAGAAGAGCCAATATCTTCTCTCATTCCCACAGACCCCGGCCTAGTGGCCGCTGGTCTTGTCGCTCCACCAGGGCCGTCCATCCCCGCTTGTGCTCACTGGATCTACGACGAGCTGAGGGCGCCTAACGACCAGGGTCACGTCCAAATGCAGCCCTCCCGGATTGGTCAGAGTACCGCGCGAACGATCTCACCGATCGCCTTCACTTCAACCAGAAAGCCATCATGACCAATATTCGAGTCCACAATGTGGAGACCATCACAGGTCGGCAACGCCTCCGCAAGGGCCTGCTGTTGTCCCACAGGAAACAGACGGTCAGAGGAGATCCCAATGACGGTCACCCTTGCCTTCACTCGTCGGAGAGCCTGGAGAACCCCACCTCGATCTCGCCCAACGTCATGATGATTCATCGCCTCCGAGAGCCGGATGTAGGAATTGGCATCGAAACGCTGGACGAGCTTTTGCCCATGATGGGACAGGTAGGACTCCACTGCAAAGGAAGACCCCACGCCAAGGTCTGTCACCGAATCGGATTGACGACGACGCCCAAAGCGCGTATCGAGCTCATCAGGACTTCGATAGCTAAGATGAGCGAGTTCCCGAGCGAGGCGGAGTCCGTGGCTCGGGACTACCCCGTAGCGGTAGTAATCCCCACCACAGAAGTTGGGGTCGCTCTCTATCATGCGGATCTGCAACGAGGTGAGCGCGATCTGCTCCGCTGTCGCCGCTGCCCCAACCGCCAACACCACCGCCCGTTCGCAAGCCTCTGGATAGCCAACCAACCACTCAAGAACGCGCATCCCGCCCATCGACCCTCCAACGATTCCAGCGAATCGTTCGATGCCAAGGAACTGGGCGAGTGCGTACTCAACAGCCACCTGATCACGGATGGTGATCGTCGGAAATCTCGAGCCGTAGACCTCGCCATCGGGTGCGACCGAAGAGGGACCGGTGGTCCCTTGACACCCACCAAGTACGTTAGGGCACACCACAAAGTAGCGGTTCGTATCAATCGCCAGACCGGGACCAATCAGTCCGTTCCACCAACCTGGTGTCGCATGTCCATCCTCAACCTCACCAACCGCATGCGAATCCCCAGTCAAAGCATGGAGCACCAATATGGCATTGCTCCGATCAGCATTCAGCGTTCCCCATGTCTCGTAGGCGACGTCGATAGGGCCGATCACCGCACCCAATTCGGTCGTAAAGTCATCAAGAACCCGCGCGAATTGACGGTGTCCGGCAAAGAGGCCAGTATGCCATGCGGCGGTCGTCACCGCCTCAACTCTCTTTTGCAGCACGGAAACCAGCCTCCAAGTCAGCCAAAATATCGTCGATCGTCTCAAGACCAATCGACAGACGGATAAGGTCGGCGCTCACGCCAGTTGCGATGCGTTCAGCCTCAGTTAGCTGCGAATGGGTGGTCGAGGCGGGATGAATGGCCAGACTACGCACATCCCCGACGTTGGCCAAGTGACTAAAGAGCTCAAGTCCTTCAATAAAGCGCTGCCCGGCGGTCTCAGAACCCTTGATCCCAAAGCCGATGATGGCTCCCGCACCGCGTGGCAAATACTGCTGTTGACGTGCGTGCCAGGGACTTGAGGCAAGACCAGCATAGGAGACCCAGGCGACCTCATCTCGTGCTTCGAGCCACTCAGCGACCGCCTGTGCGTTAGCGACATGACGCTCCATCCTTAGACTCAGCGTCTCTAGGCCTAAAAGGAACTGAAAAGCGTTGAACGGCGATACCGTAGCACCGATGTCACGCATGTACTGTAGACGGGCCTTCAAAATATAACGAGCAGGCCGTAATGCCTCTGGTAGTTCCGCGTAAACCAGACCATGATAACTCTCGTCGGGCTCAGTGAAGTTAGGGAAACGACCCGAACTCTCATAGTCAAATGACCCACCATCAACAATGACCCCGCCCAAAGAGGTGCCGTGACCACCGATGAACTTAGTCGCCGAGTGCACCACGATATCCGCACCGTAGCGTAACGGCTGGGCTAGGAAGGGCGTCGCAAGGGTGTTATCCACCACTAAGGGGATGCCATGGTCGTGCGCAACGCTAGCGATACCGGCGAAATCGATGATATCTCCTTTGGGATTCCCGATCGTCTCCGCATAAAAGGCTCGAGTCTCGGGCCGGATCGCTGACTCCCATTCACCCAAATCATCGACGTTGGCGATAAATGTCGTCTGAATTCCAAGCTTGGCGAGCGTGTAGTGCAAAAGGTTATAGCTACCACCGTAAAGGGATGATGACGCGACGATATGACCGCCACCCTCGGCGAGGTTGACCAACGCCAGTGTCTCTGCCGCCTGCCCACTGGCGGTGGCGAGCGCTCCTACTCCGCCCTCGAGAACAGCAATCCGATCCTCAAAGACCGCCTGCGTTGGGTTTCCAAGACGCGTGTAAATATTACCGAGTTCTTGAAGTCCAAAGAGCGCAGCGGCGTGATCGGTATCACGAAACACATAGCTCGAGGTTTGGTAGATCGGTACAGCACGGGCCCCCGTTGTCGGGTCCGCTACTGCGCCTGCATGAATCTGCTGTGTTTCAAATCCCCATTGGGACATTTTGGTAATCTCCTTGTTTGAAATAGATCGACGCTGCGATCATGAGTTCTAAGACGTAACTGCTGCAACCTTGTTGCGATGATGAGATGGATCGACAACCTCACTAGGCCTATACGATCAGTGTCAGTCGCTAGGGCGAACCAACGTTCGGGACCAATAAGCAAGTCCAAGAAGACAACCTCCGCGCTTACGCATGGGCGCTTGCCATCGAGCGAACTGGACGCTAATGGATGAACTCCGCGTACATATCACCGGGTTCACGCGAGCCACTACACATCTCGCGACCACTACGGTGTCGCGCACTGGGCTTGTGGCTTTGTCGACACCACTTCGCACGCACGGCAAGAACACAGGTGTCGGTATTCTTGACACTTTTCTCAGCGTACAACAGCGCACCAACCAACGGCTGATTCCTCTGTTGGGTATTGTTGAAGTTCTCTCCGCCTCTAACGAGTTGCACGAAACGCCTCCCAAAGTCAATGGGAAACCGAGCTATACAGCGAAGGCTTCCCGCCTTGCCGGTCACCACGACCGACCAGCTCTTCCTCCGGTAGCACCGTCTTGCGGGAGCGGTTGCCATTCTGTCATGCCGGAGGGCTTAGGACAGAATTCTTGAGCTACAAACATGATATCGGGCTTCAACACAAATCCTGTAGGTCTCCGAGAAGATAGTTGACCCAACTAGCCCCAAGGGTGCAGCTATGCGCGCAAAGCGCTAGCGACCGCCTTGACTATAGTCTCTAGCCATCCGGGTACATCAGAAGGTCCTCGCCATCACGACGCAAGGGCCATCATCGACCGATAGGGCTATTACGCTCCTCGGTATCCATGGGAGTACTCGACGACCGTCAACGATGCCTACAGACACAGCTCCTCGCTTGGGGCAACCAACATCGACGTGAATTGCCCTGGCGCGAGACCAGGGATCCCTTCTTGGTCCTTGTGGCCGAGGTCATGCTCACCCAGACGCAAGCATCTCGAGTCGCCATCATCTATCCAAGTTTTGTGCAACGCTTTCCCACCATTGCTGTGCTCGCAGAGGCTCCCATCCAGGAGCTACTAGCCCTATGGAGTGGACTCGGTTACAACCGTCGCGCCATACGCCTGCGCGAGTGTGCAAGCAACTTGCTAAGCCAGCACCACGGTCTCGTCCCCGACGACTACCAGGCTCTCTGTTCCCTCCCGGGAGTGGGGCCCTACATCGCCAACGCCATCCTTGCGCAAGCCTTCAATCATCACGTCGGTGCGCTCGACACCAATGCGCGCCGGGTCCTTTCCCGTGCGTTCTTTGGCGCCACCGAGCAAACGCGCGAGCTACAACGCAGAGCAGACGACCTGGTGCCCGCCGGACAGGCATGGGCCTGGGCCCAAGCGATCTTTGATCTCGGCGCCATGATCTGTCGCCCAAAACCCGCATGTGCCGTCTGTCCGCTGGAAGCGGGCTGCCTGTTTCAGGGTCGCGGAGAAGATCCTTATACGATGCCACGACGTCAGTCGACCTTTGAAGGTTCTCATCGCCAGCTCCGTGGACGAGTCATCGCCGCTTTTGCCCAAGGGGTGACGACAAGGAGAGAGCTAGCCCTGCGCACCGGTCTGTCGGACTCGGTCTTCGACCAGGTCTACAACGAGCTCGCAGAGGAAGGTTTTTTTGAACCCGACAGGGCGTGACAAGATTGGCGACCAAAGACAGACCTTCACAACAAAGAGGGGCCAACTACGAGCTATTCGCACAAACGGTTCGCAAAAAAGACCCCAGCACCATCGCAAGGCATACCCCCCTGAAACCTCACCCGTCAACTCACCAAACACAAGTCTCGGCCAGCGACACCCCTGCCTCCTGCGGCTGGACTTCGTATCAGCGTCCGGCTGGCGACAAATGGGCGTTGGACACTCGGCTTAGGGGTTAGGACCTCCCCTTGGTCGCCAAAACGAACTCTTCCATTGCTTTGGCAAAACCCTCATCGTTGTTCGATGCAGTCACCCGATGGGCCTGGTCGCGCACCTCCTTCGCTGCGTTGCCCATCGCTATCGACAACCCTGACACGGTGAACATATCGACATCATTAGGCATATCCCCAATCGTAGCGATCTGTTGTGGATCGAGATGATACTGTCCGGCCAGGTAGCTCACCACCGCACCCTTGTTCGCAAGGGGGTGCGTGACATCGAGATAGTAGGGCTGCGAGGCCTCAGCAGAGACCTGCTGGCCATAGGCCTCTTGGATCTGTCCGGCCATCCGCTGGATGAGGTGATGATCGTCGCTGACGCCCACCACTTTGACGATAGATCCCGGCGGGGTCTGGTGCTGGCTCATAACGGTAGGCGCAAACCCTACGGTGGCGGATTCTCGATCGACGTGAGAACCATCACGACTCGGAACATACCATTTTGATCCAGCGTAGAACCAGGTCTCAAGCTTCGCCTTCGCCAGATCCGCAACGATCTCTTCAAGCACACTTTGATCAAGCACGTGTTCCACGAGGGTATCGAAGGTTGGAGAGAGGATCTGCCCACCGTTGAAGGCAGCAAATGGAAGGGAGAGGTTGAGAGGTTCGATAAACATCGCCATGCCACGGGGCGGGCGACCACTGGTAAGCGAGAAAAGTATGCCAGCCTCATGAAGCTCCCCGACGGCCGCGGTCGCACGCTTTGTCAGCACTTTCTCGTCGGTTACGAGCGTCCCGTCAACATCTGCCAGGACTAAACGCACTGCCGGGTTCTTCGCCACTCTTGCTCCAATCTATTTCACCGTGTCTGCCACGCACCTTGCGGTGAGCCGACACCGCTCATCACGCCAACTCTTCTGACTAACTCTTCTGGCTAATATGGGCAGCGATCATTGCTAGCGCCGCCGAACCGACAGCTCGCATCCCGACTAGCAGGCACAGCCACATCGACCGCTTGCTGGGGTCCAATAGAGAAGATCCCTCACAACGCATTCTCTCACCCCTCCGATTGCCGCTCAATCGCGCGACTCAACAACCAGAGAGCCTGGACCAGAGACGTGAGGAGAAAACGCACACTGAAGACCCTACAGATATAACGCTAGTCAACTCAGCCAAACAACCGACTTCATCAGACCGCAAACGAAGGGCGATCCTTTCACTTCAACCGTCTGCAACTCGGTAGACTAAACGCAAGCTTGTTGTTGGGCTGGTCCAAGCGATGTGGCCAATCGAGATCTGGCAACCAGCTGGCCCACATCATAGGATTGGCCCATGGACAAGACTAAGAAGGAGGAGCGTTGGCTTCGATTGGCAAACTGCTGAGAGGGTTCCGCGCCGGCACGCAACACAGTGTGTGGGATCTGCCGGGTTTGATGGCACCAGATACGATCCACATCACGAGCCAAGATTTTGCCGATGGTGGTCAAATTCCGCTCATTCACTCCGGCAAGGGCGTTGGTAAGAACGTATCACCCGAACTCACCTGGAGTGGAGCACCTGATCACACCGCACAACTTCTCTTCATCATCGAAGACACCGATGCACCACTACCACGACCCTTTTTGCACACCATAGCACTGCTTGAGCCACAGCACTCCAGTTTGCCCGTTGGGGGACTCGACCCAAAAACGGAAGGGCTCGTTTTCCTTCCTGCTACCTTTTGGCGGCGAGGCTACGAGGGGCCACGGCCGCTACCAGGTCATGGCCCTCACCACTACGGATTTTGCCTTTGGGCACTCGCAACCAAGATTCCCAACCCCAACGAAATCAAGAACTTTCCAATGCTGCTCGATAGGGTATCGGGAACTGCCCTTGCTCGTGGACGCCTGATTGGATTGCAGGAACGCTAAAGGAAAAACGGCGTCGTTACCGATCGCTGGTTCGCGACCGTATTGGCCATCGTTGGACATTGTTGGACATTGTTGGCCACACTGCATATGGGAGACGCTTACCTCGTCGCTCATATCTCCAATACAAAACACGCCATACCTATCAGCTCATTGATCATCGTGCCATACACACCCGCACCCGTCATCATCGGCAACCCTACAGTCCGCACCTACCAGATACTCGCAAGCTGTGCTGACTGCCAACGCCAACCAGCCCCCAAGTTGTAGCGCCAAGCACTCTGTGTAGCTCACGATGAGCAATGGGCTGGTCCAGGTGACCTTTCCCGGTGCGGGACAGACCAACCTTTGTTCATGCGCACGCGTTCGGGTAGGCTCAATGAACGAAGCTCATCACAATGTGGCACTCTTGCTCCACATCGAAACACGTCAAAGGATAGATCATGACCATGGATAGCGACCTGACCATCGCCCGCGCCGCCAAACTCAGACCGATCATCGATATCGCGCACGAGATGGGTATCGCGCCAGAACTACTAGAGACCTACGGTAACAGCGTTGCCAAAATCAAACTTGAGGCCATCGAGGCACTGGCGGACCGACCAAAGGCCAAGTATGTCGTTGTCTCTGCGATCACACCAACGCCACTTGGCGAGGGTAAGACCACCACAACGGTCGGGCTAGGCCAAGCGATGCATCACACCGGTCGGCGCGCCACTATCGCCATCCGGCAACCCTCGATGGGTCCAACCTTTGGTATCAAAGGCGGGGCAGCAGGAGGTGGCTATAGTCAAGTCGTACCCATGGAATCGCTCAACCTCCACCTCACGGGCGACATGCACGCGGTCACCAGCGCCCATAACCTGCTCTCAGCGATGCTCGACAATCATCTGTTCCGAGGAAACGAACTCGATATCGATCCCCACGATATCACCTGGCGGCGCGTCCTCGACGTCGACGACCGCGCCCTCCGCAATATCGTGATCGGGCTCGGTAACAAAAATGATGGTATCCCCCGTCAGACTGGATTTGACATCACCGCCGCATCCGAGATCATGGGCATCCTTGCTCTCTCCACCTCCTTACAGGATCTTCGCGCTCGGCTTGGTCGGATCGTCATCGGTTATACCAGCGAACACGAGCCCGTCACCGCGGAACAACTCAGGGCCGCCGGTGCAATGACGGTCATGATGCGCGACGCGATCAAGCCCAACCTGCTGCAAACACTGGAGAACACTCCAGTTCTCGTCCACGCGGGACCCTTTGGTAACATTGCCCATGGAAATTCATCGATCGTCGCAGACTTGATCGGCATCCACACCGGAGACTTCCTGATCACCGAGGCTGGCTTTGGAGCCGATATGGGAGCAGAACGCTTCTTCAACATCAAGTGCCGCGCCTCAGGTCTCACTCCAGACGCTGCGGTCCTGGTCGCTACCGTGCGAGCGCTCAAAGTGCACTCGGGCCAACATCGAGTCGTCGCTGGCCGGCCACTGCCACCTGCCATCTTGCAAGAGAATCCTGACGAGGTCCATGCCGGTGGAGCAAACCTTCGCAAGCAGATCGAAAACATCAAACTCCACGGGGTAAGCCCCGTCGTCGCCATCAACGCCTTCCCAGGCGACTTCTCGTCCGAGCACGATGCGATCCGTGAGATCGCTGAGTCGATGGGTGCTCGGGTCGCCCTCTGCACGAACTTTGTCGCCGGCGGCAAAGGAGCGATCGAACTCGCCGAGATGGTAGCAGAGGCAGCCAACGAACCGAACCACTTTCGCCTACTCTATCCCGATGAGGCTCCGCTGCGAGAAAAAATCGAGATCATCGCCAAGCAAGTGTATGGAGCAGACGGCATCGACTACCTGCCGGCCGCGAGTCGACAACTTGAGATCTATGAGCAAAATGGCTTCGGCAACTTACCGGTGATTATCGCGAAAACCCACCTCTCAATCTCATCAGATCCAACGCTGAAGGGAGCACCTACTGGATGGCGGATGCCGGTCCGTGAGGCTCGCGCCTCGGTCGGAGCTGGTTTTGTCTACCTCATCTGCGGCGATATCTCCACAATGCCAGGCCTATCAGCCCATCCTGCCGCGGAATCGATCGACATCGACGAAACGGGGGAAATTGTCGGACTCAGCTAACCTCCCCGAGTACCTCGATATCACCGTCAGGGACTTCATCGCCGCGGTCGCCGAACCCAAACCTGCCCCCGCCGCAGGCTCTGTTGCGGCTATCGCAGTGAGTATGGCAGCAGCACTATGCGTCAAATCCGCCCTCCTATCGACCCGGCAATTGATGGAAGCGAACGATTACGCACGCGCGGCACGAGAGCTACTGGACCGAGCCAATGAACTTTGCCAAGCAGACGCCACAGCCTATGCAGAGGTGATCCTGGCACAGCGCGAAGAACGAAAGCAACACTCAACAAACGCGGCTGACCAGGTCAGGGCTCGTCTCGAACATGCCGCCCGGGTGTCGCTGGACATTGCCAACCTCGGCATTAAGGTCGGAGCGATCGCCGCCCATCTCACAGAGATGGGCAACACCAACCTCGCCGGAGATGGCACCACTGCAGCTCTCCTCGCCGAATCTGGTGTCCGGTCCGCCACCACACTGGCCCTCGTCAACCTAGTGAGTGCCCAAAGTGACCCAAACGCATACCGAATCACGGAGCTCCTCGACCTAGCGGCCAGTTACCGCGCTAGAGCGCTGGAGTCGGTAGCTGCACGCTCACAAAACTGAGAGAGGTTACCGGCGATCCTCACCGTGTGTCGATATGGGCTATCGATCGCTACCGCACGGTATTAATGGATCATGACCGCCTGCTGAGCAACACCACTAGCAAGTTGGTTGCGCCTCTGAAGGAGGGTCACTCCAGTCACATCATCTCGGTTTGGCTTTGTTCCTGACCCTAAAACGTTGAGCACCATCGATTTGGGTTAGAATCGGCATGTGGCACGATCAGCTGATCGAACGTATTACGAGGTTCTCGGTGTCTCTCGTGATGCCAGCCAGCAAGAAATTCAATCAGCCTACCGCCGCCTCGCACTCCAGGTTCATCCGGATAAAGGCGGCTCGGCGGCCCTCTTCCAGCTCATCAATGACGCATGGACAACGCTCTCGAACCCCGAGGCTCGACGAGCCTATAACGTGAGCCTTGACGGAACTGCCGGCTCCGAGACAGGGACAAACCCCAACGGTGATGCGAATCGCCAGGGCGCCAGATACAGTGATGCCGGATACGGTGGTGGATATGGCGGCGCTAGCTACCATGCCACCAACGCCAATGCAACACCACAGAAGTCGAGCATCCTTGCCACGAAACCAGCTGAGTTACTCCTTGGCGCGGGCCTGATCCTCGTGCTGGCTTTTCCAACCGCAGCTACCTCTATCGGACTGCTTGCCATCACAGTAGGAGGCATCGCTGTCATCGGCAAGTTCCGATTACGAAGAGAGGCAAGCAGTCGAAGTCGTTTCCAGAACGATCCACTGACTGAACTCTCGGGAATCTCCCTGTTTCGAGCTGAGCTCTTTCGCGGTTTTCCTATCGTCCTGGGCGCGCTGGGCATCCTCCTGGCCGCCGTGCTTAGCCCCAGGAGAGGCCGACGTCGACGGTAAGCCAACACGCTCCCCTCGGCACTGGGACGGGACAATCGAGATAGACAACCCGGACTCTCGAGCTCCCGTCGCGTGACGATCCGCAGACCAGGTTAACGATACCCTCACCAACAGAGTCGGTCCACAGAGGATACACGATGTCTAGTCACACGACCTCTTGTTCGCGGCAATCTCGCCAACCTTGACCTGGACGCAACGAGTCACCGAACGGTATGACTAACCTCGGTCCGACGTAGTCGTCTTTGCTTAGTCCCAACACTCTCCGATTAGCCTGGAAAGGCCTACCATCTGGCTCCAGGAGGAAGCTTGAACAATCAACCAGCGGTAGTACTGCTCAGTGGCGGTCTCGATTCCACAACAGTGCTAGCTATTGCTCAACATCAGGGTTACGATCCACATGCTCTCAGCTTCGACTACGGACAACGACACTCAATCGAGCTTCGAGCAGCTCGGCGCGTTGCTCAGTCAATGGGGGTTGTGAATCATGTCATCACGACGATCGATCTGCGCATATTCGGTGGCTCAGCCCTCACGGACGACATTGGGGTGCCCCATCATCGAGATCTTGGGGAACTCAGTGATACCATTCCCACCACTTACGTACCTGCCCGAAACACTATTTTCCTCTCCTTCGCCTTGGCGTTGGCTGAGACGATTGGTTCTAGCGATATCTTTATCGGTGTCAACGCTCTCGACTACTCTGGATACCCCGACTGCCGACCGGAGTATATCGGTGCCTACGAGACGATGGCAAATCTGGCTACAAAGGCCGGGGTCGAGGGAGAACAGCACCTGCGCATACACACTCCCCTTATCGAGCTCCCCAAAGCTGAGATCATCAAACTCGGCCTTAGCCTTGGGGTCGACTACTCCATCACACACAGCTGCTATGACCCCGATCTCCAGGGAGCACCTTGTGGTACATGCGACTCCTGCCTCCTTCGTACAAAGGGATTCAGCGAAGCTGGCCTTGATGACCCCGCACTCGTCGAAGGGCTTCGCTAATGTCCTACATCGTCAAGGAGATCTTCTACACTCTCCAGGGTGAGGGAGCCCAAGCCGGACGACCTTCGGTGTTTTGTCGGTTCTCACGCTGCAATCTCTGGACCGGACGTGAGTCGGATCGCATGAGTGCAACCTGCCAGTTCTGCGATACCGATTTCATTGGGACCGACGGCCCAGGGGGCGGACGATTTACGACAGCCACCGATCTTGCCGCTGCGGTCTTAAGCACCTGGGGCGGAGAGGCACACGCTAGAGCCAAACCTTATGTGGTTTGCACAGGAGGCGAACCACTGCTACAACTCGACGCCGACGCCGTGGAGGCGCTCCATCACGCTGGCTTCAGCGTTGGCGTGGAGACCAACGGAACCCAAGCCCCGCCACCTGGATTGGACTGGATCTGCGTCAGCCCCAAAGCTGGCGCTCCCCTTCGACTGGATCGTGGCGATGAACTCAAACTGGTCTTTCCACAACCTCTTGCTCCTCCGACGCAGTTCGAGCACCTCGACTTTAACCATCACTTCCTCCAGCCGATGGACGGGCCAGAGCGTGAACACAACACGGCTCTCGCCATCGCGTACTGTCTTGCTCATCCACAGTGGAGACTGAGCCTCCAGACCCACAAATACACTGGAATTCGCTGATGGAGATCTTTAAGGAGTTCACCTTCGAGGCCGCGCATTTTCTGCCCAATGTCGAGGAAGAACACAAATGCGCTCGTCTGCATGGCCACTCATATCGCGTGGAGATCCATGTCCAAGGCACGGTTGATCCAATCTTTGGCTGGGTCATGGATTTCGCCGAAATCACAACGGCCTTTGCCCCACTCTTCACTCAGCTTGATCACCATCTATTAAACGAGATCGACGGTCTGGAGAACCCCACCAGCGAGAACCTTTGCGTATGGCTCTGGCAACAGCTCATGGAGACGCTCCCACTCTCGACAATCATGGTCAGGGAAACCCATACCTCCGGTGCGATCTATCGTGGGGAGATGCTGAACTAACAGTTAGCGATTTCATGGTAGTCCATTCCATCGCCTCGCAAGACCACTAAGCGGCTTGCTCCGGGGCACCTGCAATGCCCGGAACCGCTCCGTCTATCGGCAGTCCCCACCGTTGCCGGTGTC